>NZ_JBSFPX010000012.1:0-70395 GCF_053588415.1 Mycobacterium sp. NPDC003449 | reverse complement strand
GCATAGCCGAGCGCTGGGCTGCTGAGTCTGACGATGGTGCAGTGATGTCAGGGGCGGGTGTGATCACTGACTGTGGGGCCGGTGAGGCTCCTGAACACCCGAGTGACGATTGTCGCGGAAAAATCGCTGGCAGCCGGGCACATCGGTTGACGGCCCAGAATCTGGGACCGGTGTGGCCGCTGTGACTACCCGCCCTCGACATCGGGATCGGCATCGTTATCGATCCTGGTCCAGCCCAGGATCATCGCGGGCAGGCATCCGCCGATGAGCAGCACCGTCAGAGTCATCAACCCGCCGGCGTAGGCCATGGCACGGTCCGCGCCCCCGGTGATCACCGCGCCGAAGATGAGGTAGCAGATCGGAATCATCATCAGGTTCTGCGTCACGGTCAGCCCGATCGAGCGGGCGCTGTTGCGCTGCGCGATCTCGTATTCGTCGAGCGCGGCCTCCGGCGCGTCGCCGCGGCGCCCGGACACGATCTGCAGTGCGATCCACGCCGGGAAGAATGCGGCGCACGCCGGAAGCCACAGCAGCGGAGCCCATTTCACCCCGAAAGCGCACACCACGGCCACCGCGAACATGAACGTGAATGTGGCGGCCAGCCAGCCGACCAGCGCCCGCCGCCTGCGCTGATTACGCCAGCCGGGCAGCGAATTCGCATAGGTGCGTTCGTGTTTGAGGAACCGCCGGGTCCGATAATCCTGGTACCGGTCGAGCAGATCCGGTTCAGCCTGCGTCGATCGAGACATCTGCACCGCTCCCTTTCGCTCGCGTCCTGCTTCCGTAGAGCTCGGCGGACAGCGGGGTGAACGCTTCGCGGGAGAACACCGCCTCGACCGGCAGGCCGAAGACGTCGCAGATCCGGAACGCCAGATCCAGGCTCGGGTAGTGGTCGCCGCGCTCCAGCGCGCCCACGGTCTGCGGGTTCACGTCAATGAGCGTCGCGAGCTCGGCTCGCGTCATCCCCCGCTCGGCGCGCAACACACCGATGCGATTGTGGATGGGGAGCTTTTCCCCACGCCTCACCGGACTCATACAACTCATTGTTATGAAAACCCAACAATCCGTCAAGGCGTCGAGCAGAAATCAGGCGAACCGTTTGGTGTATCTCGGCGGCAACAGGCGCAGCACCTGGGTCAGCGGTGCCCACGGCCAGCGCGGCACCACCGCCCGGCCCTTCTCCTTCTCGATCGCCTCGACCATCGCCCGCACGCCGGTCTCGTTGTCGACCATCAGCATCGTGGTGGCCGATCTGGCCGTCATCTCCGATTCGATGTAGCCGGGCTCGATGACGGTGATCCGGATCGGCCCCTTGTCGTACTCGGCGCGCAGCGATTCACCCAGCGACGTCATACCTGCCTTCGAGGCGCAGTAGGCCGCCTTACCGCCGGGCACACCGCTGTTGCCCAGCACGGACGAGATCAGCACGAGGTGGCCGCCGCCCGACTTCTTGAACATCTCCAGCGCGGTCTCGATCTGCACCAGCCCGGCGACCAGGTTGGTTTCCAGCGTGGCCTTGTTGGCCCACGGCTTACCCTCGCCCAGCGGCCAGCCCTTGCCGACGCCCGCGTTGACGATCACCCGGTCGATCCCGCCGAGCTCGTCGGCGAGCTCACCGAACACCCGGGGCACCGCCTCATGGTCGTTGACGTCGAGTGCCGCGACGGCCACCTTGATATAGGGCTGGCGGTCGGCCAGCTCGGCCTTCAGCTCATCGAGCCGGTCGGTGCGGCGCGCGCACAACGCCAGGTCACGGCCCTTGGCGGCGAATTGGCGGGCCATACCGGCGCCCAGGCCGGAGCTGGCACCGGTGATCAAGATCTTCTGACGGGTCACCGCAGCAGGATAACCTCGTTAAACAGCTGCCGAGAAACCCCTACTTGAGCAGCCTCGACATCCGGCGGTCGGCGAGCACCTTGCCCCCGGTCTGACACGTCGCGCAGTACTGAAACGACTTGTCGGCGAAGGACACCTCGCGCACGGTGTCCCCGCAAACCGGGCAGGGCAGGCCGGTGCGGGCATGCACCCGCAGCCCCGACCGCTTCTCCCCCTTGAGCGTCGCGGCCTGCTGGCCGACCGAGCGGGACACCGCATCGGTGAGCACCGAGATCATCGCGTCGTGCAGATCCCCGAGTTGCGCATCAGTCAGCTTCCCGGCCGTGGCGAACGGCGAGAGCCTGGCCACATGCAGGATCTCGTCGCTGTAGGCGTTGCCGATCCCGGCGATCACCTTCTGATCGGTGATGACGGTCTTGATCCGTCCGGACTGCCCGGCCAGCACCCCGGCCAGGCCCGCGGAATCCAGCGACAGCGCGTCGGGCCCGAGCGCGGCGATCTGCGGCACGTCGCGTGGGTCGGCCACCACCCACACCGCGAGCCGCTTCTGCGTTCCCGCCTCGGTCAGGTCGAAGCCCACCGAATCCCCCAGGTGAACACGCAGCGCGATCGGTCCCTTCCCGGGTTTGAGCGGCGTCGGCGCCAGCTTCTCCGACCAGCGCAACCAGCCGGCCCGCGAGAGGTGCGTGATCAGGTGCCAGGGGCCGACTTCCAGACCGAGGTACTTGCCCCAGCGGTTCGCGCCGGTCACCGCCTGGCCGTGCAGGGCGGTGATCGGCGGGTCGAAGGTCTTGAGCACCGACAGGGCGGATACGTCGATGCGGGTCACCACTCGTTCGACCGCGTGCCGGCGCAGATAGTCGGCCAGCGCCTCGACCTCGGGCAGTTCGGGCATGCCTTCAGTGTGTCAGCCCGCGGCGGCCCGGACGAACGATAACGCCCAGCTCACGATCGACAGCACGATCGCGGCCCAGATCGCGGTCCACCAGAACTGGTCGATGGCGAGACCCCAGTGCGTGGTGTTCTCGGTGATCCAGGACGTGACCGACAGCATCAGCGCATTGATCACGATGTGGATGAGCCCGAGCGTGAGGATGTAGAGCGGGATCGACAGGATCTGCACGATCGGCTTGATGATCGCGTTGACCAGACCGAAGATCACCGCGACGACGAAGATGATGCCGATCCTGGCGATCGTCGACTCACCGCCGACGAATCCGATCCCCGGAACGATGAGGGTGACCACCCACAGCGCGAATCCGGTCACCGCGGCACGCAACAGAAATGAGCCCATAAGTGCTCAGTGTGCACGATCCGGCACCGCGCCGAGCCCACATCGAAGTATCCGGTACCGACGGTATTGACAACTTGACGAACGCGTATTTACATTTGAAGGGAAAACGTCAACGAAGGGGTGTCAACGGTGACAGCTTCGGTTCGGTCGGCAGCACGTGACGAGTTCTCCGAGCGCCTCCTCAAGGGCTCGGTCCGCAAGTCCTATGCGCCCATCGTCGATATCGACTGGGACGCGCCGCTGGAGCCGGACAAGTTCTTCCTGCCACCCAAGGTCGTCTCGCTGTACGGAACACCCTTGTGGGACAGCATGTCCCGCGATCAGCGGATCGAGTTGTCCAGGCAGGAACTGGTCAACACCCTCTCGGCGGGCATCTGGTTCGAGAACATCCTCAATCAGGCACTGCTGCGCAAGATGATGCACCAGGACCCGACCGCCCGCGCCACCCACTACGAGCTCACCGAACTCGGCGACGAGACGCGGCATATGGTGATGTTCGGCCGGGCCATCGAGAAGGTGGGCGCCAAACCGGTACGCCCCCGGCTGTACCAGCGCATGGTGATCAACACGCTGCCGTTCTTCTTCCGCGGCTCGGTGCTGTGGGTGGCGGCCCTGATCGGCGAGGAGATCTTCGACTCCCTGCAGCGGCAGATGATGGACGATCCGCAGCTGCAGCCGATGGTGCAGCGGCTCATGCGGATTCACGTCACCGAGGAAGCCCGCCACATCCAGTTCGCCCGCGACGGCCTGCGCAAGCGCACCCCGGCCATGCCGTGGATCACCCGGGTCTGGGTGGGCAACCTCAACGGTGTCGGCGGGCTGTTCTTCCGCTTCCTGTTCACCCACAAGGTGCAGTACCAGCGCGTCGGCCTCGACGCCCGCGCCGCCCGCCGGATGGCCAGGGCCAGCGCGCACCGGCACGAGACCCAGATCGCCGGATTCGCCCCGCTGGCCGCCTTTCTCGAGGAGGTCGGCCTGATGGGCCGGATCGGGCGGCGGCTGTGGCGCCGCACCGGCTTCCTGCCGTCGGATTCCGGCCGCTCCCGGCGGTGGCGTCGCGGCGCGGCGCGGGGACCGGCGTCGGGGCCGGAACCCTCGATCGCCGATGACGTCTACGACGGACCCGCCACCCTCGGCGTAGACGGCCGCGACCACCCGGTGCGGGTCCGGCTCACCGGCCATCTCGATCCGATCGACGGTCGATACCACTGGCAGGGCACGATTCTCGACCGCGAGGTGCCCAACGGCCCGGTCCGGCTGACGATCGCCGACCGCACCGTCGACGCCAGAGTCACCGAACGCACCGCACAGGGCACCCATTCGATCGCCGGGGTGGGCGAACCGCCGTTCGGCCTGGAGGACGTCGAGGTCACGCTTCCCGGCTGAGCCGGTCGCCGCACCGTTCCGACCCGCACAATTAGAACACGTTCTAGCGTGGGTGCATGCGGTTCACCTATGCGGAAGCCATGACCGACCCCACCTACTACATCCCGCTGGCCAAGGCCGCCGAAGCGGCCGGCTATCACGCCATGACCATTCCCGACAGCCTGGCCTATCCGTTCGAATCCGATTCGACGTACCCCTACACCCCCGACGGGAACCGCGAGTTCCTCGACGGCAAGGCGTTCATCGAGGCCTTCGTGTTGGCATCGGCCCTGTGCGCCGTCACGACCACGCTGAAATTCAACTTCTTCGTGCTCAAGCTGCCGATCCGGCCGCCTGCCCTGGTGGCCAAGCAGGTGGGTTCACTCAACGCGTTGTTCGACAACCGGCTCGGCCTCGGTGTCGGCACCAGCCCGTGGTCGGAGGATTACGAGTTGATGGGCGTGCCGTTCGCCCGGCGCGGTAAGCGGATGGACGAGTGCATCGACATCATCCGCGGCCTCACCGGCGGCGACTATTTCGAGTATCACGGCGAGTTCTACGACATCCCGAAGACCAAGATGACGCCCGCCCCGTCGCGGCCGGTGCAGATCCTGGTCGGCGGCCACGCCGAGGCCGCGTTGCGGCGCGCCGCCAGGTGCGACGGCTGGATGCACGGTGGCGGCACCGACGACCTCGACGTACTCCTCAAGCGGCTGAACGAGATTCGCCGCGAGGAGGGGCAGACCGGACCCTTCGAGGTCCACGTCATCTCGGCCGACGGGTTCACCGTCGACGGCGTCAAACGCCTGGAGGACAAGGGCGTGACCGATGTGATCGTGGGGTTCCGGCTGCCCTACATCATGGGTGAGGACACCGAGCCACTGGACCGCAAGATCCGGCACCTGGAGAGCTTCGCCGAGCACGTGATCGCCAAGGTCTAGCCCCTCGGCGAGCAGACATGAAACTGCCTATTTCGCCGCAGTTTTGGGCTGTTTTGCGTCTGCTCGCGGGGGCCGGTGGTGGCCGCTACAACCGGTCGATCGCCTCGGCGCTGAGCACCTCGTCCAAAACCATGGTGGCGCAGCCGATCACGCCGGACCGGTCGCCGTAGATCGACGGCGCCACCCGCAGCGTCCGGGTGGCCAGCGCAGTGGCGTTGCCGTACAACGCTTCCCGCAGCCCGGCGACGAAGATGTCGTAGGCGCCTGCCATATCGCCGGCCACCACGAGCGCCGCGGGGTTGAGCAGGTTGACCGCCGACGCGAGCACCTCGCCGATCTGGCGGCCGCTCTCGCGGATCATCCGGCGGGCGTCGGCGTCGCCGTCGTGTGCGAGCCGCACCAGATCCCGCACATGGTTGACGCCGTCCCGGTGGAGCTCGGCGACCAACGCCCAGCCGCCCGCGACGGCCTCCAGGCATCCGGTGTCGCCGCATCGGCACGGCCTCCCGGCGGCCGCCGGGGTCTTGTTGTGGCCGAGTTCACCCGCGGCCTGCGCGGCGCCGCGCTGCAGCACACCGCCCGCGATGATGCCCGCCCCGATTCCGGTCGACGCCTTGAGCACCAGTATGTCGGCCAGGTCGCGTTCGCCGCGGTGCTCCGCGATGGCCATGACGTTGACGTCGTTGTCGACGACGACGGGCGCATCGGTCAGCTCGGCCAGGTAGGGGTGCAGGTCGACGCCGTCCCAGCCGGTCAGGATCGGTGAGGCCAGGCTGGTGCCGCGTTCCCGGTCGACGGTGCCGGGCAGGCTCAGCCCGATGCCGTAGATGCGCCGGCCGTCATATCCGTCGAGCAGCGAATCGAGGCGTTTGACCACGTCGGGCATCAGATCACCCGGCCCGAGATCGGGTTGCTGGTCGATGTCGGTGAGGTCGAGGACGTCGCCGGCCAGATTGCACACGGCCAACCGGGTGCGGCTGCGCCCGATCGATGCGGACAGCACGACGCCCGCGTCGACGTCGAAGGACAGCAGCGCCGCGGGGCGGCCGCCGGTGGACGGGGCCTGCTCGGATTCGATCACCAGCCCGTGCTCGGCCAGTGCCGCCACCCGGGCCGCCACCGCGGTCCGGGACAGGCCGGTGAGCTGGCCGATCTCGGCGCGGGTGACGTCGCGGCGGTCCCGGATCAGCGCCAGGACTTCCCCGACGGTCGACATGGCCCCAGCGTAACTTCGCTCACTTTCGTATTTCAAGTGCAAAAGTAGGTTGATGGAACAGCAGAAGTGCGGTTAGCGTTGTACGCGCCGTTCTCGCCAACGCTGTCCGAGATTCAGCCCGTTTTCCACCCATCGGAGAGCCACACGTCATGACGACTTCCCTCGACCGCCCCGCAGCCGGACCGGTTTCCGTGGTCGCCCCCGACCCGACCATCCGGTGGCTCGCGGTACTCGCCCTGGCCATCGGCGGCTTCGGCATCGGCACCACCGAGTTCGTCGCGATGGGCCTGCTGCCCGACATCGCGGCAGGCTTCGGCATCAGCGAGCCCACCGCGGGCCACGTCATCTCGGCCTATGCGCTCGGCGTGGTGGTCGGCGCACCGGTGATCGCGGCCCTGACCGCCCGGGTGCCGCGACGCACCCTGCTGCTGGGCTTGATGGCCGTGTTCACCCTCGGCAACCTGGCCAGCATGGCCGCCCAGTCCTACCCCACGCTGGTGGCCGCCCGCTTCGTCGCGGGCCTGCCGCACGGCGCGTTCTTCGGTATCGCCGCGCTGGCGGCCGCGCACCTGATGGGTCCGCAGAACCGGGCCAAGGCGGTCGCGCACGTGCTGTCCGGTCTGACCATCGCCACGGTGCTCGGCGTCCCGCTGGCATCCTGGCTCGGCCAGGCCCTCGGCTGGCGCAGCGCCTTCGGTCTGGTCGTGGTGATCGGCCTGGTCACCCTGACCGCCCTGTGGTTCTGGCTGCCCCACCATCTGCGGGCCATGCCCGTCACCAGTCCGCTGACCGAGCTCAGCGCCCTGCGCAGGCCGCAGGTCTGGCTCGCGGTGCTGGTCGGCATGATCGGCTTCGGCGGGATGTTCGCGGTGTACACCTACATCAGCACCACGATGACCGATGTGGCCGGGCTGTCCCGGGCGCTGGTTCCGGTGGCGTTGATGATGTTCGGCCTCGGCATGGTGGTCGGCAATCTGGTCGGCGGCAGGCTGGCCGATACCTCGGTGGTGCGCGCGCTGTACCTGTCGCTGAGCACGCTCGGGGTGCTGCTCGCGGTGTTCGTGGCCGCCGCGCACAACCCGTGGACCGCGCTGCTGCTATTGTTCGGGATCGGCGCCGCCGGTTCGGCGGTCGGGCCGGCCCTGCAGACCCGGTTGATGGACGTCGCACACGATGCACAGACCCTGGCCGCCGCGCTGAACCATTCGGCGCTCAACATCGGCAACGCGTCCGGCGCCTGGGTCGGCGGGCTGGTCATCGCGGCGGGCTACGGCTATACGGCGCCGGCCGCGGCGGGATCGCTGCTCGCGATCGGCGGACTGCTGGTTCTCACCGTATCCGTTGCGCTCCAGCGCGACGGTTGAAATAAGCCTGAGAAATCAATATGAAGATGTGGAATTTTCCGACGTAATCAGTCCTTGACGTCTATAGGCGCCAATCGGAAGTTGTGGAATTTCCGATGCGCCTTGATGAAGGGTCGGGAAATGAAGAATTACGCCGTAGCCGCGCTCTCCGCCGGAGCGTTGGCCGCCGCCGCGTTCGGGTTGTGCGGCGCCGTTACCGCCGCACCGACGGAGCAGTCGGTGGAACAGACCGTGAAGAGCCTCGAAACCAGCGGCTACCACGTCATTGTCAACCGGACCGGGGCCGCGCCGATGTCGGGTTGCACGGTGGCCGGGGTGCGGCCGGGCCACAGTTTCGCCACCGACGATTCCCGGGGCGGCGGGTCCATCAACACCACGGTCATTTCGAAGACCGTGTATGTGGATGTCACCTGCTGAGTGTGGAATAAAATGTCGCGGTGAATTGTTGGCACCCGTAATTGCGATCGGCCGCACATTGGCGTGTGGCCGATTGTTTTATGTGCAGGCACTTTGAGAGGATCGACGAATGCAGCCGCGCAGGTCTTTTGTCGCCAACTGCTCGATCCTCTACCCCACGGTCCCGCTCCTCGACCAGCCCGCCGCCGCCGCGGCCGACGGCTACCGGCAGCTGGAGTTCTGGTGGCCGTTCGACACGTCGACGCCGGACGAGGCCACGGTCTCCGGTTTCGTCGATGCCGTCGGGACCAGCGGAACCCGCGTCTTCGCGATGAACTTCACCCTCGGTGGCACCGAATCGGGTGGGCGCGGGATCGTTTCGCATCCGGACCGGGCGGAGGAGTTCGCCGCACATCTGGAGGCCGTCGCCGGGATCGTCACCCGGCTGGGGATCCGGCGGTGCAACGTCCCCTTCGGCGTGTACCTGCCGCAGTACACCGCCGAGGAGCAGCTGGCCACCGCGATCGGGAATCTCGGCGCGACCAGTGACCGGTTACGGCGGGTGAGTGCGGTTCCGATGCTCGAACCGCTCAGCGGTGTCCAGAACTATCCGGTGGTGACGGCCGAGCAGGCGGCACAGGTCATTTCGCGGGTCGAGGAAGCCGTGGGCCGGCCGGGGGCGGTCGGCCTGCTCGCCGACCTCTACCACCTGGCCGCCAACGGCGAGGACATCGAAACCGTACTGCGCACCCACGCCGAGCGCATCGCACACGTGCAGATCGCCGACTTCCCCGGCCGCCACGCGCCGGGTACCGGAACCCTCGACATCGACGGCTATCTGCGGCTGCTCGACGAACTCGGGTACCGCGGCGAGGTCGCGCTCGAATACCTCCCGGTCAGCTGATCGTGGCGACGAATCCGCTGTCGTCCACCGGATAGCGCCGCATCACCTCCGGATCGTGCCCGGGAATCACCTCGGCCTCGGCGGACCGCTCGCGCAGCCAGCGCAGCCCGGTGTACATCTCCGGCAGGCTCGACGCGATGTGGAACGGGCGCTCGGCCTCGAACTCCTCATAGGTGTGCGACGCGTCGGAAGCCAGCACCACCGGGCGGCCCGCGGTCGCGACCTCGACCACGATCTGGCCGGGGGTGTGCCCGGTGACCTCACGGAACGACACGCCGGGGATGGCCGGGTCCTCGTCGGGGATCAGGGTCAGGCGGGCGTCGGCCTGCGCCTTGCGGATCAGGTCGACCTCGTCGGCCTCGACCGCGGTGGCGAAGATCGGCTGCTCGGCGATATCCCCGGTCCAGAACCTGAATTCGCGGGCACCGGCGATCACCCGGGCGCCGGGGAACAGGTCCAGGTTGCCGATGTGGTCGTAGTGGAAGTGGGTCAGCACGACATGCGAGACGGTCGCGGGATCCACCCCGGCCAGGCTCAGCGCGTCCGGTACCGGAAGCAGCAGCTCGCGGCCCCGGCGGTCCGCCACCTCCGGACGGAATCCGGTGTCCACCACGATGGTCCGCGCGGCGTTGCGCACGATCCAGAAGAAGTAGTCGATCTGGACCGGTTCGTCGGCCTCGCGGTAGACGTCGAACGAATGATAGATGGTCCGCTTGGTGGTGTGCCAGACCCCGTACCGGACGGCCAGCACCTGATAGGTGTCCGACGGCGGGTTCATGCGGTCTTCCCGGTCTGCAGGGTGGTCGGGGATGTCGAGGCGTCCTGGGCCTGCGAGGCCTCGCCGCCCGTCGGTGGGCGACGCGACCAGTAGTTGGCCAGCAGGGATCCGGTGATATTGCCCAGCGGGCTGAATACCGCGGCGGCCAGCCCCGCGGTCCCGATCATGCCCATCGATGCGGCCAGGCCGGTGGCCATCCCGCCGTTCTGCATCCCGACCTCGAATGCCACCGAACGCGAGGAGGACTGGTCGAGCCCGCTGGCCCGGCTGCCCCAGTAGCCGAACACGTAACCGGTCAGGTTGTGGACGATGCCGACGGCCAGCAGCACCAGGCCGACCTCGAGCAACGCATCCCGTCCGGCCGCGGTGGTGATCGTGTTGTAGTACATGATCCCGAACATCGACGCGTAGGGCATGGCCGTCGCCAGGATCGGCAGCGGGCCGGTCACCAGCAGGTGATACACCCTGGCGAGCACGATCGCCGCCGCCACATACGAAAGCGACTGGAAGACACCGAGTCCCGTCGCACCGAGCCGCTCGGCCGCGGCGTTCCAGCCACCGAGGACCAGGGCCACCAGCCAGACCGCCGCCAGCGCGACCAGGATGTTGACCCGGCGCAGCGCCTCCGGGCCCGCCGTGCGCAGATAGTCGACCAGCAGGGCGGCGGCCACCGGAACCAGGGTGATCCGGATGACGTCGAACATCATCGCGATGAAGCTGACGTCGACGATGCGCCCGGCGAAGACCTTCATCAGGAACGGTGTCATCAACGGAGACAGAATGGTGGACATCGCGGTGATCGTCACGGCCAGCGCGAGATTCGCCCGGGCCAGCAGGCTCATGACGTTGGAGGCCAGACCGCTCGACACACAGCCGTAGAGGATCACGCCGAGCCCGATCTCGGCGGGCAGCCCGGTGAACTGCACCAGGATGAACGCTGCGATCGGCATGACGCTGTAGTGCCCGATCAGCCCGACCAGGACTCCGCGCGGATGCCGGACCACCCCGGCGAAGTCGTGCAGCCGCATCTGCGTGGCCATGCCGAACATCACCAGCTGGATGATGGTCGTCATCAGGAACTTCCCGCTCAGCTCCACCCCGCCCCAGCTGTGGAACGCACCGGGAAACAGCAGCGCCGCGATCACGCAGGCCACCACCCACGCCGTGTACTGATAACTCTTCGCGGATTCGACCGCCCCGATTCCGGTGGCGCCGCCGAACACCGCGACCAGGACCGCGGGCTGCCACAGCCCCGGCAGCCCGATCGCCAGGCCGATCACCACGAGCACCGCGGCGATCGCGGCGAGAACCAGACATGCCCTACGTACAGTGTGCATTTCGCCTCCGAGGCCTTAGACCAATACGCCGAGAATCATCACGCCGATGCCGGCGATCACCGACACCGTGCAGTCCATGACGGTCCAGGTGCGGAAGGTGTCCTTGACGCTGAGGTTCAGGAACTCCTTCACCATCCAGAAGCCGGCATCGTTGACGTGCGACATGAACCGCGACCCGGCCCCGATGGCCAGCGCCATCAGCGCGGCCTGGTTCGGGCTCATCCCCGCCGCGAGCGGGGCCAGCAGACCCGCGGTCGTGACGATCGACACGGTGCCCGACCCCACCGCGATCCGGATCAGCGCGGCCAGCAGCCAGCCCAGCATCAGGGTCGGCAGCCCGAGACCGTGTGCCAGGTCGGCGATCACGTCGCCGACCCCGGTCGCGACCAGGGTGGACTTGAAGCCGCCACCCGCGCCGACGATCATGATGATGCCGGCCACCAGCGGCAGCCCCGACCCCATCACGCTGCCGACCTTCTGCTTGCCGAGCCCGGTCGCCAGACCGAAGGTGAACATCGCGGTCAGGCAGCCGGCGAACAGCGCCACCGTCGGCTCACCGATCAGCTCAGCGGTGTGCCGAACCGGATTTCCCTCCGGCAGAACCAGTTCCGCGATCGCCCTGATCAGCATGAGCACGACCGGAAGCAGCATGGTGACCAGCGTCGCGGTCGCGCCCGGCACCTTGAGCGCCGTCTGCGGGGCCGCGACCGCGGTCGCCGTCCCGCCCGATCCGGTTGGCCCGCCGCCGGTTTCGTCTTTGTCGGTGCTGGGTTCCTGGCCGCCGAACAGCAGCGTCCGGACATCGGGCGAGGGCACCCACCGGCTCAGCAGGTTGCCGAGCACCGGGCCCCCGATGATCACCGTGGGGATGGCGACGATGATGCCGAACAGCAGGGTCCGGCCCAGATCCGCGTTGAACGCCGAAACCGCGAGCAGCGGGCCGGGATGCGGCGGCAGGAAGCCGTTGAGCAGCGACAGCGAGGCCAGGGCGGGCATCGCGACCTTCAGCAGGGGCATGCCGGTGCGGCGGACCACCAGCACGATGATCGGGAAGATGAGCACCAGGGCGACTTCGAAGAACAGCGGCAGCCCGATCAGGAACGCGATGCCGGCCATCGCCCACGGAATCGCGCGTGGCGGCACCGCGTGCACGAACCGGTCGACCAGATGGGTGGCCGCGCCGGACACGTTGAGCAGCTGGCCCAGCATGGCGCCGAGCGCGATCAGCAGTCCGGTGTCGCCGATCGTCCCGCCAAGCCCGTCGGTGAAGCTCTCGATCGTCGCGCCAGCACCGAGGCCCGACGTGATGCCCAGCACCGCGGATCCCGCGATCAGGGCGATCAGCGGATGCAGTTTGGCCCAGGCGATCAGCACGATGATCAGCACGACGCTGCCGACGGTCAGGGCCAGCAGCAGGTCGTCACCGACGGTGGCGGTCGGCTCGTCCTCGGCGGCCAGCACGGCGAGGGTGGCTGCGACGGTCATGCCGCGAGCTCGGGGGCGATCCGTCGCACGGATTCGGCCACCGCGTCGCCGAACTGCGAACAACCAAGGCCGCCACCGAGATCGGCCGTCAGCGCGCCCGCGGCCATGGTCTCGACGACCGCCCGTTCGATGACCTCGGCGGCGGTCCGCAGCTTGTTGTCGTCGTGACGTTCGGCCAGCCAGTCCAGCATCATCCGGGCCGATACGATCGTGGCCACCGGGTTCGCCCGGTCCTGCCCGGCGATGTCGGGCGCCGAGCCGTGCGCCGGCTGAAACATCGCATGGTCGTCGCCGATATCGCCCGATGGTGCCAGGCCGAGGCCACCGACGAGCGCCGCCGCCAGATCGGACAGGATGTCACCGAACATGTTCTCGGTGACCAGGACGTCGTAGTTCTCGGGGTGCAGCATGAGGTTCATCGAGAATGAGTCGACCAGCGCATGGTCGGTCCGCACCGTCGGGTAGTCGGCGGCGACCTCGTCGAACACCCGCCGGAAGAAGGCCAGCGACCGGAAGATGTTGGCCTTGTCCACGCAGGTGACCAGGGCGGCGCCGTCACTGGGCCTGCCACGCCGGGTGCCCGCGAGTTCGAGCGCGTAGCGGCTGATCCGCTCGGACCCCTTGCGGGTCACGATCATGGTGTCGGCGAAGACATCGTCGCTGACCTGAGCCCCGCCGCCGAAGGATGCGAACAGCCCCTCGGTGCTCTCCCGCACGATGACGAGGTCGACCTTGGCCGACGGGTCGAGGCCGCGGGATCCGGGATAGGCCTTGATCGGCCGGACCCCGGCGTAGAGGTCCAGCGACTTGCGCGCGTTGACGATGAAGTGGCCCTGCACCTCGGTGCCGTCCGGCATCCGGATGTCGGGGTGCCCCATCGAGCCCATCAGGATCGCGTCGGCCTGGCGCATGGCGGTCCAGGTGCTCTCCGGGGCGACCTGCCCCGTCCGCACGTAGTAGTCCGCGCCGCCGTCGAGGTGGTTGATCGCCAGGTCGATTCCGGGAATGGCCTTGGCCGCCGCCGCGAGCACCTTGGTCGCTTGATCGACGATCTCGGGGCCGATTCCGTCGCCGCGGAGGACTGCAATGTCGTAGGTCACCGATACTTCCCAATCTGAGTGGCTTTGATTCGCATATCGAACCCATAGTTCGATGGGCAACACGATAAAGTGATCCGCATCTCAGCGTCAAGCGGTCCGTTTCGCGGATCCCACGCTGTGGTTGCGCCGTTGACACAGCTTCCGTCGAACACCTACCGTCTGTATTGCGAATTGTTGATTCGCATATCGACAAGAAGGGGGTCCCGTGACCGAAGGTTCCAGCCCGGAGGCGACCGGCAGCCCGGCCCGCCGGGATCGCGAGGTGGCGTCGGTGTCGAACGCCATGCGCCTGATCGAGGCCCTCGGCCGCGTCGACTCCTCCGGCATCACCGAACTGGCCCGCGAACTCGACCTGTCCAAACCGGCGGTCGACCGGCTGCTCAGCACCCTGATGAGCGCCGGCTACGTCGAGCACGTCGCCGAGAGCCGCAAGTACCGGCTGACCATGAAGCTCGTCGCGGTCGCGAACTCGATCAAGGACCGCACCGGCCTGATCGACCTCGCCCGGCCGAAACTGCTGGAGCTCGCCGAGCAGTTCCACGAGACCGTCAACCTCGGCACCCTCTACCGCGGTGCGATCGTCTACGCCGACAGCATCGCGTCGCGGCAGATGTTCCGCATCGAGCCGATGCCCGGCTCCGAACACCCCGCCTACTGCACCGCCATGGGCAAGGTGGTGCTGGCGAATTCCCCCGCCGACGAGCTCGAGCAGTATCTGCGCGAGTTCCGGGCCGTGCCGTACACCCGGTTCACCGCGACCACCGCAGGCGAGCTGCGCGACCGGGTCGAGGCCGCCCGTGCCGACGGCTACGCGGTCGACGACGGCGAGCTGGTCGAGGAGGTCTGCTGCATCGCCGCCCCGGTGCTCGGCTCCAACGGCTATGCGGTGGCGGCTATTTCGATCACCACCATTCGCAGCACCTTCACCCGGTCCCGCGATCAGATGGCCAAGGCCGTGGTCGAGGCCGCACGCCAGGTCAGCGAGGCGATCGCATTGGCCGAGTCGCGATGAGCCGGTCACAGCAATGGTTCGGCGGTGCCGACAAGACCGGGTTCTTCCATCGTTCCGGAATCAAGGCGATGGGCGTGCCGAACCGGATGTTCGACGGCAGGCCGGTGATCGGGATCTGCAACACCTGGTCACAGCTCACCCCGTGTAACGCCCACTTCCGGGAGTTGGCCGAACATGTCGCGCGCGGCGTGTACGAGGCGGGCGGGTTCCCGCTGGAGTTCCCGGTGACCTCGATGGGCGAAACCCTGATGCGCCCGTCCACCATGCTCTACCGCAACCTGGTCAGCATGGACGTCGAGGAAACGTTGCGGGCCAACCCCCTTGACGGTGTCGTCCTGCTCTGCGGGTGCGACAAGACCACACCCGCGCTGCTGATGGGCGCCGCCAGCGTCGACCTGCCGACCATGGTGCTGTCCGGTGGCCCGACCCTGCCGGGGCGCCGCCGCGGGGTGGCGCTGCCGTCGGGCACCGGCACCTACGCGATGTACGACGAGGTGCGTGCGGGCACCATGACCGCCGACGAGTTCGTCGACGCGGAGGCCTGCATGTGGCGGTCCAACGGGCACTGCAACACCATGGGCACCGCATCGACGATGGCCTCGCTGGTGGAGGCGATGGGCCTCGGCCTGCCCGGCAACGCCGCCATCCCGGCCGTCGACGCCAGGCGCAAGGTGCTGGCCCAGGACGCCGGTGTGCGCGCGGTCGACCTGGTCCGGGAGAACGTGGCCATGTCCGACATCCTGACCAGGGAGGCGTTCGAGAACGCGATCCGGGTCAACGCCGCGATCGGCGGGTCGACCAACGCCGTCGTGCACCTGCTGGCCCTGGCCGGGCGCATCGAGGTTCCGTTGTCGCTGGACGATTTCGACAGCGTCGCGGCGGGGATCCCGCTGCTCGTGGACCTGGTGCCGTCCGGCAAGTACCTGATGGACGAGTTCTTCGACGCCGGTGCACTCGCCCTGGTGATCAACGAACTCGGTGATCTGCTGCACCGCGACGCGCTGACCGTCACCGGTAAATCCCTCGGCGCCAACACCGAAGGCGTCACCTCGTGGGGGTCCCCGGCGATCCGGACCCGCGATAATCCGCTGCAGCGTGACGCCGGTATCGCGGTGCTGCACGGCAACCTGGCCCCCGACGGCGCCATCATCAAACCGTCGGCCGCCACCGCGGAACTGCTGGTCCACCGCGGTGCGGCCGTGGTCTTCGAGGATATCGACGATCTGCGGGCCCGCATCGACGATCCCGACCTGGTGGTGGACGCCGACTCGGTCCTGGTACTCAAAGGGGCTGGGCCACGCGGATATCCGGGCATGCCCGAGATGGGCAACCTGCCGATCCCGGCCAAGCTGCTGCGGCAGGGCGTCACCGATATGGTCCGGATCTCCGACGCCCGGATGAGCGGCACCGCGTTCGGCGCCGTCGTCCTGCACGTCGCGCCGGAGTCCGCGGCGGGCGGGCCGCTGGCCCTGGTCGAGGACGGCGACCTGATCGAACTCGATGTGCCCGCGCGGCGGCTGCACCTGGAGGTGCCTGCCGAGGAACTCGACCGGCGGCGCGAGATCGCGGCGCTCAGCGGCCGGGACAAACAGACCGAGGGCGGCTACCTGCAGATGTATCTCCAACACGTGACCCAGGCCGACACCGGAGCCGATTTCGACTTCCTGCGCGGCAGAAGAGGATCGGAGGTTCCGCGTGCCAGTCACTGAGGCACCGGTGGCGGTGGTCACCGGCGGCGGGAGCGGGATCGGACGGGCGGCCGGGGTGGCCCTGGCCCGGGCCGGCCACCGGGTGGTGTTCTGCGGCCGCACCGCGGCGACCCTGGCCGAGAGCGTGGAGGCCGCCGGTTCCGGTGCGGCCGTCGAACTCGACGTCACCGACGAATCGGCCGTCGACGCGTTCTTCACCGGCCTTGGCCGGCTCGACGTGCTGGTCAATTCGGCCGGGGTGTTCGGGGACCAGCGGCCGGTCACCGAAACCTCGCTGGACGAATGGTCGCAGACCATGAGCGTCAACGTGACCGGCACGTTCCTGTGTGCCCGGAGCGCGATGCGGCTGATGACCGCCCAGCGGCCGCGCGGTGGCCGGATCATCAACATCGGCTCGGTGTCGGCGCAGGTACCCCGGCCACAGGCGATTCCCTATACAGCAAGCAAATTCGCCATCTCCGGGCTGACCAGGGCGCTGGCCCTGGAGGGCCGTGACCTCGACGTGGCGGTCGGCCAGATCGATATCGGGAACGCGGCGACGGCCATGACGTCGGGGTTCGGCGCCGGATCGCTGCAGGCCGACGGCAGCGTCGCGGCCGAGGCCAGATTCGATGTCGCGCACGTCGGTTCGACGATCGCACACATCGCCGGTCTGCCCACCGACGTCAGCGTTCCGTTCCTCACCATCATGGCCACCCGGATGCCCATGCTCGGGCGTGGCTGAGTCGCTACGAAGGAGTTTCGCTCAATGACAACGAAGATCGCCATCATCGGCTCCGGAAACATCGGTACCGACCTGCTGATCAAATGCCTGCGCGGTTACCCGGGGCTGGAACCGGTGGCGATGGTCGGCATCGACCCCGAGTCCGACGGCCTGCAGCGGGCACGCCGGCTCGGGGTCGCCACCACCGACAAGGGGGTCAACGGCTTGCTCGAGATGCCCGAATTCGCCGAGGTCGGCCTCGTTCTCGACGCCACCTCGGCCAAGGCTCATATCGCCAACGCCGCCGCGCTCGATCCGTTCGGCAAGCAGATCCTCGATCTGACCCCGGCCGCGATCGGCCCCTACGTGATCCCGGTGGTCAACCTCGACCAGCATCTCGGCGTCAAGAACCTCAACCTGGTGACCTGCGGCGGGCAGGCCACCATCCCGATCGTGCACGCGATCTCCCGGATCACCCCGGTGCCGTATGCCGAGATCGTCGCCTCGATCGCGTCGCGGTCGGCGGGGCCGGGCACCAGGGCCAACGTCGACGAGTTCACCGAGACCACCTCCAAGGCGATCGAAGAGGTCGGTGGCGCGCGCCGGGGTAAGGCGGTGATCATCCTCAACCCGGCCGAACCGCCGATGCTGATGCGCGACACCGTGATCGCCATCGTCGAGGAGGACAAACGCGACGAGATCGCGGCCTCGGTGCGGGAGATGGTGGCCGAGGTGGCCGGGTACGTCCCCGGCTACCGGCTCAAACAGGATGTGCAGTTCACCCCGATCCCCGCCGACGAGCCGCTGCGCACCCTGATCGACGCCACCCCGAAAGACCGGTGGAAGGTCTCGGTGTTCCTCGAGGTGGAGGGTGCGGCCCACTACCTGCCTGCCTATGCGGGCAACCTCGACATCATGACCTCGGCCGCACTCGAAGTGGCCGAACGCCTTTCCCAGGACGCCGACACACTGAACGGAGTTGCGTGATGAGCACCAGGATCTTCGTGCAGGATGTCACCCTGCGCGACGGCATGCATGCGATCCGACACCGGATCGGGATCGAGCCGCTGGTCAAGATCGCCGCGGCGCTCGACGCGGCCGGTGTCGACGCGATCGAGGTGGCCCACGGTGACGGGCTCGCGGCCTCGACCCTCACCTACGGTCCGGCCAGCCACACCGACGACGAGTGGATCGCCGAAGTGGCGGCCGTGGTCTACAAAGCCCGGCTGACCACGCTGCTGATCCCCGGCATCGGGACCGTCGGAGATCTGCAGCGCGCCTTCGACCTCGGCGTGCGTTCGGTGCGGATCGCCACCCACTGCACCGAGGCCGACGTCGCCCCCCAGCACATCGAACGCGCCCGCGAACTCGGGATGGACGTGTCCGGGTTCCTGATGATGTCGCACTATCTGCCGCCCGAGGAGCTGGCCGGCTCCGCCAAGATCATGGAGGACGCCGGCGCGCACTGTGTCTACGTGACCGATTCGGCGGGCCGGCTCACCATGGACGGGGTCCGGGACCGGGTCCGGGCCTACCGCGCGGTGCTCAAACCGGAAACCGAGATCGGCATCCACGCCCACGAGAACCTGTCACTGTCGGTGGCCAACTCGGTGGCGGCGGTCGAGGAGGGGGTCTACCGGGTGGACGCGTCGCTGGCCGGCCACGGCGCCGGGGCGGGCAACACCCCGCTCGAGGCGTTCATCGCCGTGGCCAACCTGGTTGGCTGGCAGCATGACTGCGACCTGTTCGCCCTGGAGGACGCGGCCGACGATCTGGTCCGGCCGATCCAGGACCGGCCGATCCGGGTGGACCGCGACACGCTGACCCTCGGCTACGCCGGGGTGTACTCCAGCTTCCTGCGCCATGCCGAGAAAGCGTCCCTGGACCACCGGGTCGATATGCGCGAGCTGCTCATGGAGGTCGGCAAGCGCGGCCTGATCGGCGGGCAGGAGGACATGATCGTCGACGTCGCGCTCACCATGGCGGGATCGCGGTGACCGCAGGCCTGGCCGGCCGCAGCGTGATCGTCGCGGGCGGCGGCGCCATCGGTGCCGGGATGAGCAACGGCCGGGCCGCCGCGCTCACCTATGCCCGCAAGGGGGCCGGGGTGCTGGTCGCCGATCTGGACGAGGCGTCCGCGGCCGAGACCAGGGACCTGGTGCTGGCCGAGGGCGGGGTGTGCCACATCTTCGTCGGCGACCTGTCGGTGGCCGGCGACGTCGAGGCCATGGTGGCACACTGCCTGCAATCCCTGAACGGGCGAATCGACGTGTTGCACAACAATATCGGCATCATCAGGCCCGGCGGACCGGTGGAGCTGGATGAGGCGGACTGGGACCGGGTCGTCACCGCCAACCTCAGGACGCTCTATCTCACCGCCAAATACGTGCTGCCCGTGATGGAGCGACAGCGGTCGGGGGTGATCACCAATATCGGATCGCTGGCCGGGCTGCGTTTCACCGGACTGCCGATGATCGCGTATTCGACCACGAAGGGCGCAGTCCCGGCATTCACCCGGTCGCTGGCCGTGCAGTACGCGGACGCCGGGATCCGGGCGAACTGCATCCATCCCGGCGTCATCGACACACCGCTGCAGACCTCGACCGATCGGGCCTACGGCGGCGTGTTCGGCGGGGCCGACGCCGAGACCCTGCGGGCCCGCCGCGAGGCGACCATCCCGCTCGGCCGGTTCGGTTCCCCGTTCGACGTCGCCACCGCCGCGGCCTTCCTGGCCTCCGACGAGGCCGGGTACATCACCGGCACCGAGCTGGTCGTCGACGGCGGGTTGATCCAGAAGACCGGCTAGGGCCGTGCCGAGCACTAAGCGGAGGAATGCAGCCACATATTGACCACAATCCTCGGCATAAGCATCCGATCCGCCCAACCGTCAGCAGGAGACGTCCACATAGGCCGTCTGCGAGATGATGGTGGTGTTGAGCGAGCCGCCGCCGCGCGAGTCGGTGGTGGAGTGGGTCTGCCCCGGCCGGACCGCGACCACCGTGCAGCTGGACAGCGGCGCCGCCCCGGTCCGGTTGACGATCACCCGGTATCCGCTGGTTTCAAGGCTTTTCACGGTCTGCTCGACCGACTGTCCGGTCGGTGCTGCGACGGCCGGGCCTGCGGTGACGAGCACGGCCGACACCAGGGCCCCCGCACCGAGCGCCGCCAGAACATACTTTCCGTTGGGTGTACTCATTTTTCAACCTCTCCTCGGGTCGGTCATCTCACACCATCCTGGACAGCCAGCGCAGCGAAAGGCCGGCCGCGGCAAGTCCGAAGGCCAGGGCAAGCGCGGCGACATGCGGTGTCACCTCACGCCATTCGGTGCGCCAACCGATCGACGAACTGATATCGCGGTAGACGTCGGCCAGCTCGTCACCGCTGGTGGCCGAATACGCCGTTCCGCCGGTCGTGGCCGCCAGATCGGCCAGCGTCCTGGCGTCGACCGGCACCGGCGTCGAGTAGCCGTAGCTGTGCATCACCCCGCCGTCGGTGCCGTAGGCGATCGTCGACACCGGCACCCCGGCGGCGGCCGCGGCCCGCGCCGCCACCGCGGGGCTGCGGCCGCTGGTGTTCGTGCCGTCCGACAGCAGCACCACGTGGGCGGGCAGATCGGTTGCGGCCCTGCCCGTCACGGTGCGCACCTGGTCGAGCGCGGCGAACACGCCCTCGCCGATCGCGGTCCGCGACGATGTGCCGATGGACAGCAGGCTGGTCCTGGCGCCGGCATGGTCGGTGTCGGGCGCGTGCACCACCAACGTGGAGCCGGCGAACGCGATCACGCCCACGTTGAAGCGGCCCGGCAGCCGGTCGATGAACTCCCCCGCGGCAGCGATGGCCGCGGTCAGCCGGTCCGGTTCGACATCGCGGGCCTGCATCGATTCCGACGTATCGATCGCGACGATGATCGTCGCCCGCTCGTAGGGCACCCGGACCGCCAGCTCCGGGCGGGCCGCGGCGAGCCCCATCAGCCCGAGCGCGATCAGCAGCAGGCCGGTGGGCAGGTGCCTGCGCCAGTGCGGACGTTCCGGAATCACCTTGTCCAACAACGGCAGCGCGGCGAACCGGACCGCATAACGCTGTCTGCGGCGCAGCGTCACCAGATAGCCGACACCCAGCAGCGCCACCGGGATGAGCAGCAGCAGGGCCGCGGGAGCCAGGAATGTCATCGTGATCGGGCCCCGTGGCCGCGGCCGCGCATCGTGCGCCTGCGGGCCTGGATGAAACGGGCCAGATCGCGCACCCAGTCGCGGCCGGTGCTGACCGGCAGATGCTCGGCGCCGCAGGCGCGGATCGCCGCGGCGACCGATGCCCGGTAGGCCGCGGCCACCTCCGCGTACCGGCGCCGCACGGCGCGGTCCGACGTCCAGACGTGGCGTTGCCGCCCCGACTCGGGGTCCACCAGCAACACCGACCCCACATCGGGCAGTGTCAGCTCGCGCGGGTCGACGATCTCGACCGCGATGACGTCGTGACGGGCGGTCATCCGCCGCAGCGGCCGGTACCAGTCGAACGGCGGACCGAACGCGGCATCGGTGCCCGGATCGAGGAAGTCCGACACCACGATCCGCAACCCGTCGGGGTGCCGACGCCCACCGAACGTCTCGATGGCCGCGGCCAGCGACGGGCCGCCCGCTCCGTCGCGCACCCCGTCGGCGGCGAGTTCACGGCCGATCCGGTGCGCGGCCTGCCGGGACGGGCCTGGACGGTGCCAGCGCACCCCATCGGCACCGAAGGTCGCGACCCCGAGCCGGTTGCCCGGTGCGTCGGTCAGCAGCCCGATCGCGGCCACGATCTTGGCGGCCAGTTCCCGTTTCTCGTCGGCCACGGTGCCGAATGCCATGCTGGCGGTGACGTCGAGCAGCACCCAGGTGTCGAGCCGGTGATCGGCCCGCGGCCGCCAGACGTGCAGATCGGTGCTGCGCGCGGTGATGTTCCAATCGATCCGGCGCACATCGTCGCCCGGCTGGTAACGCACCACCTCCTCGCGTTCGCTTCCGCTGCCGAGCCGGCTGCCCTCGTGGTCACCGGGCACCAGCCCGTCGATCCGGCGGCGCACGCCGAGGTCGAGGGCCCGCAGCGGATCGGTGGTCACGACGCCACCTCGTCGATCTCGGGATGCCTGGGGGCGATCTGCGGGGCAGGCACCCGGTCGAGCACCTCGCCGATCAGCTGCCGCGGATCGACCCCGTCGGCGACGGCGTCGAACGTCAGCACCAGGCGGTGCGCCAGGACATCGGGGGCGATCTCGGCGACGTCGGCGGGAAGTACATAGTCGCGGCCACGGAGCAGCGCCAGCGCCCGGCCCGCGGCCAGCAGCCCCAGTGAGCCGCGCGGGCTGACGCCGTACTCCAGCAGCCCGGCGATGGCGCCCGCCCCGTAGCCGGCCGGGTCACGGGTGGCCATCACCAACCGCACGATGTAGTGCGAGATGGCGTGGTGCACGAACACCTCCTCGGTCACCCGCTGCATGGCCTGCACCTGCTCCGGGGTGACCAGGGTGCGCGGCATCGGCGGCCGCGACCCCATCCGGTGCAGGATCGCGATCTCGTCGAGTTCGCCGGGGTGGGACAGTTCGACCTTGAGCAGGAAACGGTCCCGCTGCGCCTCGGGCAGCTGATAGACCCCGTCGGTCTCGATCGGATTCTGCGTCGCGAGCACCAGGAACGGGCTGGGCAGGGCGAAGGTCCGGCCGCCGATGCTGACCTGCCGCTCGGCCATCGCCTCGAGCAGCGCCGACTGCACCTTGGCCGGTGCCCGGTTGATCTCGTCGGCCAGGATGAGGTTGCCGAAGATGGGTCCGAGTTCGATCTCGAAGGTCTCGCTGGAGGGCCGCCACACCCTGGTGCCCAGGATGTCGGCGGGCATCAGGTCGGGGGTGAACTGCAGGCGGTGGAACCTCCCACCGACGACGGTGGCGACGGTGCGCACGGCCAGGGTCTTGGCGATGCCCGGCACCCCCTCCAGCAGGATGTGACCGTTGGCGAGCAGGCCGACCAGAAGCCGCTCGAGCATCTGATCCTGCCCGACCACAACATGTTTCATCTCGAACAGGGCACGTTCGGCGATGGCGCTCACATCCGTGGGTGAGTCGGTTTCTGCGGTCATGGCGCCCAGTTCACCAAGCCGGTGCGAAAACCTGCGAAAGGCGAAGCGAAAGCCGACCGAAAGCGCTGTGGGCACCGGCCCGGTCTCGTGGCTATCCTCGGCCAATATGCGGGTGTTGATCGTGGAGGATGAGGAGGGCCTGGTCAGCGCGCTGCGAATCGGCCTGCAGCGCGAGGGCTATGCCGTGGACGCGGCGCTGTCCTGCGCCGAGGCCCAGGAGCGTCTCGCGGTCAACGAGTACGACATCGCGCTCGTCGACGTCACCCTGCCGGACGGGAACGGGCTGCGGCTCGCGGCCCGGATCCGTAGCGGCGAGCTGGACTCCCGCTCGGGCCGCGATCTGCGCATCGTGATGCTGACCGCCCACGGCACCCTGCCCGACCGGGTCCGGGGTCTCGATGCGGGGGCCGACGACTACATCGTGAAACCCTTCGCGCTGGCCGAACTGGCCGCCCGGCTGCGCGCCGTGCTGCGCCGCGAGGTCCGCGGCGGGTCCGCCGCGCTGCGGGTCGGCGACATCGTCCTCGACTGCGCCCGCCAGGTGGTCTACCGCAAGGCCCGCGAGGTCGAACTCACCCTCAAGGAGTTCGCCGTGCTGCGCTTCCTGATGACCCGACCGGGTCACGTGGTGTCGGCCGAGCAGATCCTCGAACACGTGTGGGACGAGAACGCCGACCCGTTCACCCAGACCGTCCGGGTCACGGTGGGAACGCTTCGCCGCAAGCTGACCGTCGCCGGTGAGGACCAGGTGCTGCACACCCTGGTCGGCCGCGGATACCGGCTGAAAGATACTGCCGCGGCGCCGCTGTCACCGATGAGCGGGGCATGAGGCTCGGGGGCCCCCGCCCGCTGTGGCCCGCCTGGGCCCGAACCATCCGGGCCAGGATGGCGATCACCACATCGGCGTGGCTGTTCGGAGTGTCGGCCCTGATCCTGGTCGGCGTGTACGCGGCCCTTTCGCACACCATCGACGCGACGCCGCTGGACGCCGTGACGGTCAAGAAGTTCGAGCGCAAAACCGACGGCACCATGGTGTACCGGCCGGGCGAGAACTTCCAGGCCGCCGATCTGCGCAGCGTGCAGCAGGCCGTCAATCAGTCCACCCTGGACATGTTGCGCAACTATTCGCTGATCGCGCTGGCGGCGATCTTCGTGATCTGCCTGCTGGTCGGCTGGGTGGTGGCCGGGCGGTTGCTGCGGCCGATCGGCCAGATCACCGCGACCGCCAACCGGTTACGCGCCACCGACCTCTCGCAGCGGATCGGGGCCACCGGACCGCACGACGAACTGCGCGCCCTCGCCGACACCTTGGACGGCATGCTGGAACGCCTGGACTCCGCGTTCCGGGCCGAACGCGCACTGGTCGAGGACGTATCGCACGAGCTGCGCAACCCGGTCGCCGTGGTGCAGGCCAATGTCGAAGCGGTACTGGCCAATCCGGACGCCACCGAGGCCGAACGCGCGCATGCGCTCACGGTCGTCTCGCGGGCCACGGCCCGGATGGCGCGGCTGCTTGAGGATCTGCTGGCAACGGCGCGGCGGCGCTCGGGAAGCTTCGCCGACCGCAACGTCGACCTGCACGGTTTCGTCACCGATGTGGTCGACGAGCACCGGCTGCTGGCCGCCGAGCGACCGCTGGGGATCGAGCCGCGCAGTGCGCCCGGTCCGGTGGTGTACGCCGATCCCGAATCCCTCGGCCGCGCGGTGGCGAACCTGCTGTCCAACGCCATCCGGTTGGCGCCGACCGGTTCGACCCTGACGGTGGCGGGCGGCAGCCTCAGGGGCTGGGCGTGGATCGCGGTCCAGGACGACGGCCCGGGCATCGCCGACGACGAACAGCCGCATGTCTTCGACCGGTTCAAGCGGGCCTCCAACGGCGACAACGGATCTCGCCGCGGTTCCGGGCTGGGCCTGTCCATCGCGCGCCAGATCGTGGAGAGCCACGAGGGCCGGATCACCCTGTTCAGCCGGCTCGGCGAGGGCAGCACCTTCGTCATCTGGCTACCCGACCGGGCCGTCGCCGACGGCCCGGAACGTGCCGTCGCACCACCCGTCGAGTGTCCGCTGCCGCGGCGCCACCCGGCCTGACCGCCCCCGAGGAGGCTGTAATGGAGGACCAACATTTCGAGCTGAGACGCCGGACATTCGTCGGCGCCTCGATCGTGGTGGGTGGGACGGCGGTCGCGATGCCGTTGCTCGCCGGCTGCGAAACGTCCGCCGACGAGGTCGCCGAGGACCAGACCTCGACGGTCCGGATGACGATCAACGGCCAGGAACGGGAGGTGACCGTCGACAACCGCACCTCGCTGCTGGACATGCTCAGGGAGCGGGCCGGCCTGCCGGGCACCAAGAAAGGCTGCGATCAGGGCGCCTGCGGCGCCTGCACGATCCTGGTGGAAGGTCAGCGGGTGGTCTCCTGCCTGACGCTGGCGGTCATGCACGACGGCGCCGACATCACCACGATCGAGGGGCTGGAACGCAACGGGCGGCTGCACCCGCTGCAGCAGGCGTTCATCGACGAGGACGCGTTCCAGTGCGGCTACTGCACACCGGGGCAGATCATGTCCGGCGTCGGCTGCATCCGCGAAGGCCATACCGGCTCGCCCGCCGAGATCCGGGAATGGATGAGCGGCAACATCTGTCGGTGCGGTGCGTACACCAATATCGTCACCGCGGTCGCCACCGCGGCCAAGGCCCGGTGACACCATGTTCCCGTTCAACTTCGCCACCGCCGTCGACGAGCCCGACGCGCTGGCCCGCGGCGCCGCCGGGGCACGCTACATCGCGGGCGGCACCACGCTCGTCGACCTGATGCGCGAGACCGTCGAGCGGCCCGACGCCGTCGTCGACATCAACCGGTTGCCGTACCGCGACATCGATCTCGGACCGTCGCGGCTGCGGGTCGGTGCGTTGGTGCGGATGACCGAACTGGCCGCGCACCCCGGGGTCCGCGAGCAGTTCCCGATGATCGCGCAGGCCCTGGAGCTCAGCGCGTCGGCGCAGCTGCGCAATATGGCCTCGATCGGCGGAAACCTCATGCAGCGGCCGCGCTGTCTGTACTTCCGGGACGTGACCGCGGCGTGCAACCGCCGCAGCCCTGGGGCCGGATGCGCGGCGATCGGCGGGCGCAACCGCACTCATGCCATCCTCGGCACCAGCGAGAAGTGCGTCGCCACCCACCCCTCCGATCTGGCGGTCGCCCTGACCGCGCTGGACGCCCTGGTGCTGACCAGGGACGACAGCGGCGAACACCCGGTGCGCATCGCCGACTTCTTCCGCAGGCCCGGCGACACCCCGAACCAGGAGCACAACCTGCGTCCGGGTGCCCTGATCACCGGTTTCGAGGTACCGGTGGCCCAGGGGCTCCGGCGCTCGGGCTATCTGAAGGTGCGCGACCGGCAGTCTTACGAGTTCGCGCTCAGCTCGGCCGCGGTCGCCCTGGACATCCGGGGCGTGGTGCGGGCCGCCCGGGTCGCGGTGGGCGGGGTCGGCACGGTGCCGTGGCGGTTGCCCGCCGTCGAAGCCGCACTGGTGGGCCGGACGCCCGGCGCCGAACTCTGGCGGGCGGCCGCAGCACACGCCGCCGACGGAGCGAAACCGCTGTCCGAGAACGGGTTCAAGGTCGAGCTGGTCAAGCGAACGGTGGAGCGTCAGCTGGCCACCGTGGCGGCGATCGCATGACCCGCCCGGTTCCCACCGCGACGCCGGTGGCGGGGCAACGAGTCACCCGGGTCGACGGCAGGCTCAAGGTCACCGGCGGCGCGACCTACGCCGCCGATCATCCGGTGCCCGATCTGGTGTATGCGGCCATCGTCGGCAGCACCGTGGCCCGCGGCGGTATCGATCGCATCGACACCGCCGCCGCACAACGGCATCCGGGTGTCCTGCGGGTCGTCACCGACTTCGGCGGCGTCACCCTGCCCTACGACCCGAGCCAGGTCGGCTACTTCGGGCAGCCCGTCGCGGTCGTCGTGGCAACCGGTGTGGAGGCCGCCACCCACGGTGCGGCCCTGGTCGACGTCGGCTATTCGGCGGGCCGGGAGCCGCTGGTCGACATGGACTCACCGCAGGCGGTTCCGCAGCCCGGCGACCGCTTCCGCGATTACTCCCGCGGCGATGCGGACGCCGCGTTGCGCACCGCCGATGTGGTCACCGACCTGGACTACGCGCTGGCCCGCAACAGCCACAATCCGATGGAGATCCCGTCCACCATCGCCAGCTGGGACGGTGACAACCTGACCGTATGGGATAAGACCCAGGGCATCTCGCCGGCCCGCAGCGCCTACACCGAGGCGTTCGGGATCGGCAGCGAGCAGGTCCGGATCATCTCGCCGTTCGTCGGCGGTGCATTCGGATCGGCAGGCCGGGTCTGGCCGAATCAGCTGCTGACCGCGTTCGTCGCCCGCCAGCTGCGCAGGCCGGTGAAGCTCATGCTCACCCGCAAGCAGTATTACCACCTGGTGGGGTACCGTCCGACCAGCAGGCAACGGCTGGCCATCGGCTCCGACCGGTCCGGCCGGATCAGCGCGATCGTCCACGAGGCAGGTACCGAGAACTCCCGCACGAACGGCTACGAGGACGGCGTCGTGGGGCCGGCCCGGCTCATGTACACCGCGCCGAATATGCGCTCGACGTACCGCACCGTCCCGTTGGACGTCAATCCGCCCACCTATATGCGTGGGCCGGGTGCGGTGAGCGGGGCGTTCGCCCTGGAATCGGCGATGGACGACCTCGCGCACCGCCTGCACATCGATCCCATCGAGCTGCGCCTGCGCAACGAACCATCGCGCGACCAGGAGGAGGGCCTGCCGTTCTCCACTCGCAGGCTCACCGAATGCTTCCGCCGAGGAGCCGCGGAATTCGGTTGGACACAACGCAATCCGGTGCCGCGCTCCACCCGCGACGGCACCCAGTTGATCGGGTCGGGCACCGCGGCCGCGCTGTATCACACCAACCGCAATGCGTGCACGGTCTGGGCCAGGATCAACGCCGACGGCACCGCCGATGTGCACTCCGCGAGCAGCGATATGGGGCCGGGCACCTACACCTCGATGACCCAGGTGGCCGCCGATGCGCTGGGGCTGCCGGTGCCGCGGATCCGATTCGCGCTCGGCGACTCCCGGATGCCCCCGGCCCCGGTCCACGCCGGGTCGATGACCATGGCAAGCGTCGGATCGGCGGTGTCGCTGGCCGGAATGGCGCTGCGCGACAGGTTCATCCGCACCGCGGTGGTCGATCCGGGTTCGCCGCTGAACGGGCGGCGTCCCGATGAGGTCACCGTGGTCGACGGACGGATGTTCGTCACCGCCGACCCGTCCCGCGCGGAGTCCTATCGGGATCTGCTGCGCCGGCGGGGCCGGCCTCATCTCGACATCGAGCGGACGTTCACCCCGGACGACGCCAACGACCGGTATTCGATGCAGGCCTACGGGGCGGTGTTCGCCGAGGTCGCCGTCGACGAGCTGCTGGGCACCGTTCGGATCCGGCGCGTCTACGGCTGCTACGACGCCGGGCGCATCATCAATCCCCTACTGGCGCACAGCCAGGCGATCGGCGGGATGGTCGGCGGTATCGGCAT
The DNA here is from genome assembly GCF_053588415.1 of Mycobacterium sp. NPDC003449. NCBI lineage: Bacteria > Bacillati > Actinomycetota > Actinomycetes > Mycobacteriales > Mycobacteriaceae > Mycobacterium > Mycobacterium sp. NPDC003449. The sequence goes on along the minus strand of NZ_JBSFPX010000012.1, from coordinate 41,269 downwards.
GGCGCTGCTGGAGGCCACCGAACTCGACCACCGCGACGGGCGGATCGTCAACGCCAATATGAGCGATTACCTGGTGCCGGTCAACGCCGATGTCCCGGCCCTGGACGCCGCCTTCCTGCCCGGCGAGGACAGCATCGCCGATCCGCTTGGTGTGAAGGGCCTCGGCGAGCTGGTGATCGTGGGAGTACCGGCCGCGATCGCCAATGCGGTGTTCCACGCCACCGGCAAACGCGTCACCGACCTGCCGCTCACCGTCGACAAGCTGCTGTGAAGGCGGCGTGGACGCTCGTACATACTGGTCTGGAAACCCGTCACTGAGATCCGAGGAGTGGACATGGCCGTCACGGTGTTGCTGGAACTCAAGTTCAAACCCGATTCGGTGGCCGCCGCCCGCGAACTGTTCGGACGGGCTCTCAAGGACACCCGCAGCTTCGACGGCAATCTGGTCACCGATGTGATCGTCGACGAAGCCGACGAAGCGCACTGGGTCATCTACGAACGGTGGGAGTCCGTCGAGCACGACGAGGCGTACCGGGCATTCCGGGCCGGCGAGGGAAAACTCGTCGATCTGCCCCCACTGCTGGCCCAGCCTTCGGTCAAGACCCGCTACCTCGACAGCGACGTCTGACCGCATGGGCCGGCATGTCGTAGCGCCGGCGTATCGTATCGAACATGAGTTCGATACTGTTATCCGAGCGGTCGGCCGTGGGTGATGCCCTCGACCACTTGAACGCCGCCTGCAAAGAGATCGACGCGCTGTCCGTGCACGCATTGACCCGGACGGAGCTCCAAGAGGTGTTGAGCCGGCTCAACGCCGGCGAGAAGCGGTTGGCGACGGTCCAGCAACGGCTGCTGGGACGGATGGTCGCGACCGACAACGCCGCACCGCCCCAGTTCGACCCGGCCGCGGTACTGGCCAGGAGGCTGCGGATTTCGCCGGCTGAAGCACGGCGACGGATCGCCGACGCCGGCCCACCCTGAGACCAGCATGACGTGTGTCGGGGCACCGATGATCGATGCCGTTGCATATCCTCAGCGGATGGCTGCCCCCGAGGATCGCGGACCCGTATTCGCTGCGTCAGGCTCGCGAGAACCCATGGGCACCGAGGTCGTGGTCATCCACACCGACGGCGGATGCCGCCCCAATCCGGGCCCCGGCGGCTGGGGTGCGGTGCTGCGCCAGCGTGAGCACGTCCGCGAGATGTGCGGTGGCGAGCCCGGCGAAACCAGCAACAACCGGATGGAGCTGACCGCGCCGATCATGGCGCTGGAGGCGCTCACCAGACCGGTGGTGGTGCACCTCTACACCGACAGCACCTATGTCCGTAACGGCATCACCAAATGGGTCCTCGACTGGGAACGCAACGGCTGGTTGACCGCTGCCAAGCAGCCGGTGAAGAACGTCGACCTGTGGCAGCGGCTGCGGGCGGCCTGCGCGCGGCACCAGGTCGAGTGGTTCTGGGTGAAGGGGCACTCAGGGGTCGGCGATAACGAATTGGCCGACGAGCTGGCGACCCGCGGTATGCACGAAGCGGTCGGCACCTCTTATTCCGACACCGCCCGGTAGTTCACGACGGGTAGCTGAAGTACTCCGGCCCCAACCAGTCCTTGACGGTCGGGTACATCGCCGAACGGAACACCTCCGCGGCGGGCAGCGGCCGATACGCCGCGATCCGCTTACGGATCAACCCGTTTTCGTCGTCCTCGATCAGCTCGAAGATCTCCAGGTCCCGACCCTCGATCTGGCCCTGCCACCGCAGAAACGTGGTGCGGTCATCGAGCCGGTGCTCGGACACATAGTGACCGGAACGCACGTGCGATGACAGCACCCAGATCTTGCTGATGACCTCGCGTCCCGTCACGACCTTGGTCAGGATCGGCGTATGAAACTCGACATCCTCGGCGAGCAGCGCCGCCACCTCTTCGGGTGTGTTGTTTCCGCGTTCACGGAGTGCGTGCAATGGGTGCATGGCGAGTCCTGAGTTGTCCGACCGGAGCATCGTGCTCGATGCTTCACGGTACAAGTTCATTCAATGAACTTCAACCCCCGGACCGGCCGAATCCGCGAAAGGCACCAGCATGCGGTGCGGTTTCAGCAGCAGGCGGCTGATCCGGTCGTCCCGGCCGACGTCCAGGGACTTCGATCGCCTCGGGCGAACTTCGAGATCGCGAGGCTGCGGGACCACGCCGCACCTACCGCAGTTGCCCAGCGGCGTCAGTTGCCCACCGCAGCCGAAGTGCACTATCGGACGGCGCAGGCTCGCCTCCACATAGTGCTCATTGCCCCAATTCATCATCGACCACACGACCGGCCACAGCAGCTCACCCTTTCGAGTCAGCGCATACTCGCTCCGGCCGCTGGCACCAACGGATGTCGTCATGATCCGGTGTTCCACCAGCAGCCTGAGGCGCTCGGTGAGGACTGCGGGCGGAATCTCCAGGTGCTCCCGGAAGTCGGTGAAGCGCACCACGCCGTAGAACGCGTCGCGAATAATCAGGAGCGTCCACCGCTCACCGATCACCTCGAGCGAGCGCGCAACCGGGCACACTTCCTTGTCATATTCTCGCCGCGGAGCCACTTCTGCATGGTACGTCGGTCATGGTTCATTCAACGAACTTAGATGCGCGGTGCGCGCACCTCTGACATCAGGGGCCGAGCAGGGCGAGCGGAACAATCGCGACACCGTCCGGCCTGCGATAGGCGAACTCACCGGTCGTCACGACGACGCTGTCGGCGAGACGATCCCCCACCTGGTTGCGGAGCCAGTGGAGGTGCCGCACGTCGCGGTCGGTGACGGTGGCAGCCAGTTTGATCTCGATCGCCACGATCCGGCGATCTTCACGCTCCACTATCAGATCGATCTCGTGCTCGGTGTTCTTGGTTCGCAGGTGCCCGGTCTGGGCGTTGGAAGCGGCCGCGTAAATACGAACACTCTGGGTGGCAAGTGATTCGAACAGGGCACCGAGCCAGGACCCCGCCGCCTGAGTGACTCTGACACCGTCCCCTTGCAGCAATCCGGTGTTGGCGACGCCGACGAGCCGTGCGGCGATGGCGGGATCCACGAGATGATGCTTGGGGGTTTGCGTGAGCCGCTTGAGAGGACTGAACGTTGGCACCCAAGCCGGCACCGGGTCCAGCACGAACAGACGTTGCAGATGGTTACGGTAGCCGTCAACGGTCTGTCGGGCAGGCTTGTCGGATTCACCGGCCGTCGCGGCGTCGAGCAGGTTTGCGAAAGACGCATCTGTGCCGGTCGCCGCGGCATACGCGGTAAGCCAGGACAGGAGGGTGGCCGGCCTCCGCACCACGTAACCGTTCTCGGGCAGCTCGCGATCGACAATCCGGCTCACATAGCTGTCGAGCTGGATCTGGCGTGCTCGTTCAGGCAGGTCCCGAATACCAGGGAAGCCTGAACGCAGAATCTCGTCGACGTACGTCGGCAGTGCGACCGCCGACCGGCCGACGATGTCAGGCAGCTCGCCCGATAAGAGCTCCCGCAGCGAAACCGTTGGATCGGCCGTACCACGCTCAGCGAGCGCCATCGGCCGCATCTGCAGGCTGACGATGCGACCCGCGCCGGAATGGATTCGGACACCGGGAGCGACGGCCGCTGATCCGGTAAACAGGAATCGTCCACCCGACGGGTCATCGTCGACCGCCCGCCGCACGCGGTCCCAGATCGACGGCGCCAGCTGCCACTCGTCGATCAACACCGGGTGGGGCGCACGTACGACATAGTCGGGATCGGCAGTCACCACTTCGCGCTGGCGGGGATCGTCGAGGGAGACGACGGTCTTGGCACGCAGGCTCGCGGTGGCGGTCTTCCCGACAGCCTTGGCACCTTCGAGTGCGATGGCGGGGAGGTGCGGAAACACGTCGTCGAGCAGCTCATCCAGGATGCGCCGACGATAGGCCACCAGATGAACCTAACAGATGGACGAAGTTCTATCTAACATTTGGACGATTTTCTATCATGCAAATCGACGGCGCGCATTCAGGCTATGGAGACAACTCACCGCCGGCGGTAGCCCAATAAACAACTCTTTGTGCATGTCGATGCATTGTCCGTACAGTCCGTATGATCTAGACGATACGGTCGATCATGTGTAAGGTGCATCACAGCACAGCACCCGATAGACCCATGGACACGCCGCAGAAGACGAGGTGGACACCATGCACGCAGTCGTACTCGACGGCCGGGGCAACCACGAAACCGTCCGCCGACCCCGCCCCGTCGCCGCGCCTGGCGAAGTCGTCATAGCCCCGGCCGCGGTCGGAGTGTGCGGCACCGACCTGCACCTCGTGATCGGCGACTACCCGACGGCCAGGTTCCCCGTCGTGCCGGGACACGAATTCGCCGGCCGGATCGTGGAGGTCGGTCCCGGTGTCGAGAACTTCGCCGTCGGTCAACATGTCGCCGTAGATCCCAACGTGGCCTGCGGATCCTGCGCCGACTGCCTCGTCGGCCAACCCAACCTGTGCGACTTCCTGGTGCCGATCGGCGTCACATCCGACGGCGCGTGCGCCGAACTGGTGGCGGTTCCGGAAAAGGTCACCTACCGCCTGCCGGACGGCTTGAGCATGGCCGCAGGTGCGCTGATCGAACCGCTGTCATGCGTGCTGCACGCACTTGACCGCACACCGGCATTGACCGATCGACGCGTTGCCGTGTACGGCGCGGGCTCCATCGGACTGCTCGCCGTCATCGTGGCGCGCGCCGCGGGAGCCCGCTCCATCCACGTCGTCGAGCCGAGCCCGGCCCGTCGCAAGGCCGCCCTCGACCTGGGCGCCGACAACGCGGTGAATCCCGACGAGACGACCACGTCGCGCGGTGCCGATATCGCCATCGAGGCCAGCGGTCACCCGAGCGCGGTCGCCGCCGCGATCGACGCGCTCGACAAGCGGGGGACACTGCTGCAGATGGGCGTGGTCGGCTCCGAACAGACAATTCCGCTGCGCCCTTACGACCTGTTTGACCGCGAGCTGACGTTCGTCGGATCCCAGTCGGTCGCAAACTCTTTCGCCGCGGCGCTGGCCATGATGCCCAGCCTCGGCGACATCGTCGACAGCCTGGTCACCCACACCTTCCCGCTTTCGCGCTACGGCGAGGCCATTGCCGCCGCGCACAGCGACTCCGCACTCAAAGTCCACATCCTCCCCGACTGATCCTTCCCACCCCAATCCTGCCCACCCGAACGGAAAACTGATGTCGAACGCCATCGCGAACAGCCGGTTCGCCCCGCTCATCGAGAGAATCGGCCTTCCCCCGGCGCTGTTCCTCGGCTTTGTCGGCCTGCTGTTCTTCATGATCGGCGATGGCGTCGAGTCCGGATACATCTCGCCCTACCTCGCCGAGAACGGCGCAGGAAGCGCTCACAACGCCGCCGTCATCATCAGCGTCTACGGCCTGATGGTGACACTGGGATCGTGGCTGTCCGGTGCATTGTCGGAGACCTGGGGTCCGCGTCGGGTGATGTGGATCGGCCTCGGCATCTGGGCGGTGTTCGAAGTCCTGTTCCTGGCCGTGGCGCTCTCGACCGAGAGCTACGTACTGATGTTGATCTGCTACGGCATTCGCGGCCTCGGATACCCGCTGTTCGCCTACGGCTTCCTGGTCTGGGTGTTGGCCGCAAGCCCGGCGCGGCGGCTCGGTTCGGCGGTGGGCTGGTTCTACTTCGCGTTCACCGGCGGCCTGCCGACCCTCGGCTCGCTACTGGCCAGTGGCACCGAGCCGATGATCGGTGAGTACGCGACCTTATGGCTGTCCTTGGGCATCGTCATCGCCGGGGGCCTGCTCGTCCTTCTCGGCCTGCGCGGCGTCGCCGGTGGCGATCGGCTGGCCGCAGCATCCACCACCACCCGTCAAAGCCTGATCGACAGCATCGCCATCGCTTTCCGAAACCCCCGGGTCGGCATCGGTTGCATCATCCGAATCATCAACACCGCACCACAATTCGGATTTCTCGTCTTCTTGCCGACGATTTTCTCCGACACCCTCGGATTCGGCACCGCGGGATGGTTGCAACTGGTATTCATCATCGGCGCCGCCAACATCTTCGCCAACCTGTTCTTCGGCGTCATCAGCGACAAGATCGGATGGCACCGCACACTGCGCATCTTCGGCTGCCTGGGCTCGGCGGTCAGCAGCCTGGCGCTGTACTTCCTGCCGCATGCGGTCCCCGAGTACTGGGTGGCCGGCCTGTGCGCCGCGTTCTTCGGCATCACCCTGGCCGGGTTCACCCCCATCTCGGTACTCATGTCACTCATCGCGCCGGCGAAGAAAGGCAACGCCATCGCCGTCCTCAACCTGGGAGCGGGCGCCGCAACATTCGTCGGGCCCCTGATCGTGGCGATTTTCCTGGACACGATCGGCGCCGGCGGAGTGACGATCATCTTCGCCGCGCTCTACGTGCTGGCCGCGGTGCTGGTGCGCTGGCTACAACTGCCTCCAGAGTCGCAAGAGATCGTCGAGAAGGGGCTGAGCCTCAACGACATCGACGCCGACACCCACGAGATCGTCGCGAAGAGCGCGAAATGACCGCCGCCGTGACGCCGTCGAAAACCGCGCAGTTCATCGACCGCTTGGGTATGCCGCCGGCCCTGGCCTTGGGCTTTGTCGGACTACTGCTGTTCATGATCGGCGACGGCGTCGAATCCAACTACCTGTCACCGTTTCTCATTCACGGTCAGGGTTACGCCGAGTCGTCGACCGCACTGACCATCAGCCTGTACGGGATCTTCGTCACCGTCGGCTCATGGCTTGCGGGGACGCTTTCCTCGATACTTGGGCCGCGACGGGTCATGGCGATCGGAGCGGCGTCGTGGGTGCTCCTCGAGATCCTCTTTCTGGTCCCCGGGATCGCCCTGGATACGCCGTGGATCGCGGTGAGTGCGTATGCAGTTCGCGGAATCAGCTACCCATTCTTCGCGTATGCCTTCCTGGTGTGGATCAACCTCGCGACCCCGGCCCGGCAGCGGGGTAGCTCGGTGGGCTGGTTCTGGTTCGCTTTCGGAGCAGGGCTGCCCACGCTCGGTTCGCTGCTGGCCAGTGCCACCATCCCCGTGCTCGGTGAGTACGGAACATTCTGGTTGGCAACGGTTCTCGTCATCGCGGGTGCGGCGCTGGCGTTGTTCGGGGTACGCGACCTGACGTATGCCGGCCCCACCGGGCATGACGGCGCGGTCCGGGAACTGGTCAAGGGCGTCACCATTCTGTGGCGCGATCCGCGCGTCGCCGCAGGCGCGTTCGTCCGGCTGGTCAACACCGCGCCGAACTTCGCCCTGTTCGTGGTGGCACCACTGTTCTTCGTCGACCGGATCGGCTTCTCGCAGGGCACGTACCTCATGATCGTCACCGTCGTCTACACCGCGAACATCTTTGCGAACCTGTTCTTCGGCGTGCTCGGCGACCGGTTCGGGTGGCGGCGCACCGTCACCTGGTTCGGCTGCGTCATGTGCGCCGTCGGCGTGCTGCTGCTCTACTACGTGCCGCTGCTGGTGGGGCCCAATGTCGTCCTCACCATGGTGTGCTGGGCGGTGTTCGGCATCGGCTTGGCCGGATTCGTCCCACTCACCGCTCTCGTGCCGTCCATGGTGCCCGCGGACGATCGGGGCAGCGCATTGGCGGTCTACACCCTGGCTGCGGGCCTGTCCTCGTTCGTCGGTCCGGCGCTGGTCGGACTGCTCGGCGGGGTGACCCACATGGGTGTGCTGATCTGGACGTTCGCGGCGCTGTACGTCGTCGCCGCCGCGGTGACCTACGTCCTGCGCACCGATGCGGATCCCGGGCGGGCTCAGTGAACGAAGTTGAGGTCGACGGAGTTGACGCTGACCTCAAGCGGGATGACGTCGCTACGGACCCACGTTTCGTACAGGTCATACCGCAGACCCTCCGACGTCCACGAGATAGATCGGATCCGCAGCAGCGGTTCTGCCTCGCTGATCTGCAGCGCCTCGGCGATCTCGGGCGTCGGGTGGGCCGCGCGAATGATCCGGTTGGCGCCCGCCATGCTGAACCCGGCCGCCGCCAACACGGTTGTCAGGGCTTCACGCCCGGACAGAACGTCGGTCGCCCCGGCCAACGTGGCGGCAAGAATCGGCGGACTGTAGTTGGTGCTGAACAGTGCGGGCGCACCCTCCAAGGTCCGGAGCCGGACTAGCTCGAATCCGCTTGTCCCTTCGGGCAACTCCAACGCGTGGCAGGCTTCGGCCGGAAGGGTCACCGTGCCGGATCGCAGCACCTGGGTGCTCACGGACCGGTTCTGGTGCCCCATCGCGTTCTCCAGGAAGCCCTCCTTGCCCTGGATGACCCAACCGGTACCGTCGGGCGGCTCGCTGGCGAAGACTCCGCGGTTGGGGATGCGCTGGGCGGCGCCGCGGGATTCGAGATACTGCAGCGCTTGACGCACGGTGGCCCGGGACAGGCCGAACTCGGTCGACAGGTCGTTCTCACTGGGCAGCTTTTCGCCGCGGGCGATGACGCCGGTGGCGATTCTGCCCTCCAGCGTGCGGGCCAGCTGCTGGTAGTAGGGCACGGCCGAATGCCGGTTGATGGCGCCTTCGCTGGTCACGGTCACAGGTCGGCTCCTCTCGGCATCCGTCGTGGCTGCCGCGCCGGTAGGCGGCGGTGAAACTTGATGATATTCGGTCTACCGCAGCCGACTCGGACCGCGGACGCCCCGCGCGCCGACGGTTCCTTCATCAACGAACCTCCCCGATCCGGCCGGCGGGCTTGCCAGCTTGTGACGCAGCCCATATAGTACGGATTGTACATACAGACCAGACAATCATCTAGACCTGGGGTAACGCCGAATCGCCCGGCCGCTTCAGGCCACCACGGAGCAAGAAGAGGGAAGGCACCATGTCCATCGAATACCGGATGCGCCGCACGCTGCCGAGCGATCGGGCGGCGATCATCATGCCGGTCGATCACGGCCTGATCTTCAACCGCATCGAGCGCCTCGAAACGCCGTCCACGCCGTTCGCCGAGTGGGCAGGCACCGATGTCACCGGGTTCATGATGACCCCGGGACAGGTCAAGCAGACCGAGAGGTTCTTCGCCGAGCACCCGCACCTGAGCCGCGTGCTGACCATCGACACCTACTACGACTACACCCAACTCGACGGCGGCGGCTCCCACTCGCTGATCACCACCGTCGAAGAGGCCGTCCGCATGGGCGTCGACGCGGTGAAGATGCTGTTCCCGTGGAACATGTCGCGCGCCGAGCGGGCGGCCATGTGCGCGCGGGTCGGCGGGGTCGTCACCGCGTGCGATCGGTGGGACATCCCGCTGGTGCTCGAGCCGGTCCTCATGGGGGCACCGCGCACCGAGGACGTCGTCATCGAGGAGGAGAAGGTCGCGCGGATCGCCTACGACCTGGGCGCACACATCATCAAGATCGCCTTCCCCGGCGAGGAGCGCACGGCTCGCCTGGTCAGCGAGCTGAAGGTTCCGCTGGTCATCGCGGGCGGACCACTGTCGGGTGAGCCGTCCGAAACCGTCGATGCGGTCGCACAGACGTTGCGTGCCGGTGCCCGTGGTGTGATCGTGGGTCGGAACATCTGGCAGCGTGAGCGTAGCGAAGGCGAGACCGTGCTCAAGGAGATCGCCGCCCTGACCCACGACGTCAGCTTCGAGGATTAGCGCATACGAATAGAGGACGACTGGCATGCCTCACGGTCACGGCGGGCGATCGCACGTGGTCTGCGGAGTGGACATCGGCAGCACCAACACCAAGGTGATAGCGCTCGACCCCCGTGGTGTCGTGGTCGCCCGACTCAGCCGCTCGACACCACGGGCCACGACCGGCGCACCCGTCGACGCGTTGGCGCTCCTCGCCGACATCGAACGGATGATCCTCAAAATCTGCTCGGACAGGTTCCTCGTCAGCGCGGTGTGTGCGGCCGGCGTCGGTGAGGACGGGGCGCTCGTCGACGACACGTTGACGGCCATCACCCCGGCCCTCGCGTGGTTCGATCCACGCCGGGTCGACGTTCTCGCCGCGCTGATGCCCAGCCTCGACAACTATGCACACCCCTGTGTCGGCGACGATGCCGCGCGCACCATCGTGGGCTGGCGGTGGGCCGTCGATCAACCGGGCGCCGAACGGGCACACTCGTGGCTCGCCCTCACCGACTACGCCCCCAGCGTGTGGAGCGGAACCGCCTTCATGAGTGACACCCTCGCCGCACGGACCGCTGCCTGGGACGGCCGCACCCGCACGTGGATCGACGCCCGGGTAGCGGCCGGTATCGGGTCCGAACGGCTGCTTCCACCCGTACGCAAGGCCGGTGACATCGTCGGAGACTTCGTCTCCGGCCGACTCCCGATCTCCGGTGTCATTGCTCCCGACGCCGTTGTCGTCGCCGGCGGACATGACCATCCGGTGGGCGGATGGGGGGTCCACCGAATGGACCCGAACTCACTCTTGGATTCCATGGGAACCGCCGAAGTAGTTGTCGCCCAATCGCCGTCACACAACGTCGAGCATGGCCAGCACATCGATACCGCCCCGGGAATCCGATCCGCAGGCACGACCGTCCTCAGCGTCGAAGAACTCGCCCGCAACGTCGAATGGGCCTCGCGCGACCCCGAGGTCAAACGGGAGCTCGACGCCATCATCGCGGGCGACCGCCTACCCGACGAGTATCTGCGGGAGCCGGTCTTCCTGCCCGGCAGCCGCGGCGGCGGCCGACCTCACTTCACCACGGACGCACCACGTGCCGCGGTGTCACGCGCCTCGGCCGTACTCGGCGCGCTGGCCCGGATCGGCGAGCGGGCCCAACACGCCGTCGGTTCTCACCTGACCGGGCAACCGCGGGTGTACGCCGCGGGCGGCTGGTCACGGTCACCCGGTTGGATCTCCGCGAAGGCCGCCGCGACCGGTCAGGACATCACCGTGATTCCGGAGTCGCAGGTAACCGCGACCGGGGCAGCGCTGTTGGCCGCCAACGCCATCGGCTGGGATCCCGTTCCAGGGATCGCGCTCGGAATGGTGCCGGCGACGAGTCAGCCGGCCACATCCATGTGACCCCGTCAGGTGGAGTCCTCGACCTCGACGTCGACCATGTTGGCGCGTCGCTCGTTGTCGATGCGTCGGCGGCGATCCTCGGCACGGGTGACGCGGCGTCTGGGCATGGTCAACCCTGCGGTGTGCTTGGGTGGTGGTGTGCCCGACGCGGTGACTTCGGCTGTCGGCGCGCATAATTCGCCGAACAGCAGTCGGCTGCCGGGGAAGGTGGTGTGGGTGCGACCGTCGGGGTCGGTCCACACGAGCATGCCGTCAGGGAACTGCCGGTAGGACCACCCGGGCCAGAACGTCTTGAGGAGGTGGTGTTCGCGGCACAGGCAAGCCAGGTTCGACGCCGCCGTCGGCCCCCACGGGTAGGCGATGGTGTGGTCGATATCGGTGACGGTGACCGGTCTGGTGCATCCGGGGAATCGACATGTCCGGTCCCGGCACCGGACGAATTCGGCGAGCGCCACCGAGGGCCGGTAGCACGGTTCCGGTGGCCCCTGACCGGGATGGACGATGGTGCGGATCCTGGCGTGCAGTGCGGCGTGGGCTACCACCGGGGCCGGCACGACCGGTCCCCCGAGGAGCACCCCCGGCCCGGCGGGGCACAGTTCCCCGCGGTCGGTGTTCAACGCATCGAGCAGCCCCGCCCAGCTGTAGGTGTACCAGGGTATGGGCAGCAGCCTCGGCGCCGGACCCACCAGTGCCCGGCGCTGCGCGACGAGATCGCCCGTCGCCGCTACATCAGGCCCGGTCTCGACAGGTTCGTCAACGGATTCCGTCTCGACGCCCCTGTCTGCCACCGTGGCGGGCTCGACGGCGTCCTGGCGGGCGATCATGTGGATCACGATTCCGCCGACCGGCGGTTTGGCGGTGGCCTCGCAGTCCGGCGACTCGCACAGACACGGCAACCGGTCCCAACCGAACCCCATCGCCCCCAACGCCGCAGCCCGACGCTCATCCAGATCGCGGGGATCGTGGTCGCACACGGTACCGGCCAACGCATCCACCCGCCTGTCAACGGCATGGGCGTCGGTGACCGACATGGTGGCATCCAGGTGCGCGATACCCGAGGCGTCATCGACGAACACATCGACCCGGTGACCGCGACTGCTGATCCGGGTACGGCGCACCGCCAACGGATCGTGGCGCAGGATCAACGCGTCGATATCCTTCTCGGCCTGATCCACCGACATCGCACCACCCGCCGCGACCAGATCCGCCAGCTCGGCATCCACCGCCCGCAACGCATCCGCGTCCTTGACCAACACGGTGCGACCGCAAATCTGGTGCACCAACCGATACCCGATACCGCCGGTGGCGAATACCGCAGCCACCTTCGGCAACCGCTCCCGCAGGATCACCGCATCGGTCAACAACCCGTTGGCGACCCCACTCGTGACATCATGCGCCGCCCCGATCTGCGCGCAGACCGCGCTCCAATTGTCGAACCGCCACTGCTCCCGCTCCGCCGACCCGTCGGCGGCATACGCCTGGGCGAGCAGATCGGCCATACAACCCAACCGCGCCGCACACGCCGCGTTCTCCAACACCGCACACACCCGCACCCCGTCACCGGGGGTCCGGGCCGCGGAAACCGCGGCAAGCTGAGAGTCGAACACATATTCGAGTGTAGCGAATTCCACTGACGCGCAACGCCGTAACAACCAAACTGTGGATCAAACCGGCATTGTGGACAATCCCGCCCACGAGCACCCAAAACGTCGGTGCCACATGGTATTGGAGCTAACCTCCACGCGCCTTCACCCGAACTTCGACGTACTTCAGGGCGACGGTCGGGATCAGCGCGATAACGGTGATCAGCAGTACCTCACCGAGGATGTTCGCCATTCTGACCTGGGTGACGTTGCGCAGGAGCTCGAACCCGAGGCCGGTGGTTCCGGAGAACATCTCGGCAAGGATGAGTCCCACGAACGTCAGTCCGAAGGTCACCCGCATCGCGGTGAGCAGCGTCGGTACGAGTTGCGGTACGACGATTTTCCGCAGCAGCGCCGGATAGCTCATCTGCAGGCTGGCCGCCAGCTTCAGATGGAGCCGATTCACCGACGCACTGCCTTCGAGCATGATCAGGAACATCGGGAGCAGGCCCTGGAAGAACGCGAATGAGACCTGGCTCAGCGCACCGAGGCCGAGGAACAGCAGGAAGATCGGGTACAGCACAATCTTCGGGATGCTGTTGAGCGAGAAGATGAGCGGCGACAACGTCCGGCTCCAGAATCCGCTCAATCCGATGAACAGGCCGAGGACACCACCGACGACCACCGCCAAGCCGTACGCGATCGCGAGGTTCAAGACCGTCGATCCGACGCTCGCCCGAAATCCGCTGTCGGCGAGCTCCTTACCCAGCGTCGATACGGACTCGGCCGGTGTCGGAAAGACCGCACTGTCGATGAGGTCGGCAGCGATCCACCAGGCGGCGACCAGCAACACGAGCAGGACCAGGGGCGGGAGGATCCGGGCCCGGGTTGGGTTCGGTGCCGGTTTCGTCCTGCTCGCCGGCCGGACGGTCGTGGCCTGACTCATCGACGCCTCCAATCGAGCCGGTTCAATGCGGCCGAGATTCCCAGGTTCGCGACGAGCGCCAGCAGGCCGACGATCAGAATCGCGCCGTACATGTCCGCCACAGCGAAACTGTCGTAGGCGTTCGCGATGAAGTTGCCCAGTCCGTCGGAGGCCAGGATGAACTCCATCGCCAGGGTGGCGATGATCGAGTACGCCATACCGAGCTTCACCCCGGCGGCGATGTCGGGCATGGCCGATGGCAGTAACACGAGCCGAAACGACTGCCAGCGGGTGAGTTTCAGCGACCGATCCAGCTTGCGGACCACTTCAGGCACCGAGTCGAAGCCGGCCAGGGCATTCAGGATGACGACGACGATGCTGAAGGTCGAGGCCAACAGGACGATCGGCCACACGCCGACCCCGAACAGCACCACGAGAATCGGGTAGACCGCAAACGTGGGCACCGCGTAGAAAACGCTCAGGTACGGTTCGAGCGCCGAGCGGACGATGCCGCTGCGCCACATCAGGTACGCGACGGCCACACCGAGGAGGGCCGCCGCGACGATGCTGATGGCGACGATGACGGCGCTGCGCAGCAGGTCGTTCATCAAGAACTCGGGATCGGTCAGCAGTTCACCGGCCCGCTCCACCATCTCCGTGACCGGTACGAGCGAAAGCCGTGGGACCGCACCGGATTGCGCGAGCAGCTCGATGGCGCCGAAGAAGGCGAGAACCAGGATGATCCGCCACACGACCGCAGGCATCCCGAGCGCCCGGGCCGCCGGCGGCCGGACATAGCTCGGGACCGCCGAGCGCATCGAACCGGCCGGCTCGGCGAGTGATCCTGCCGGTGCCACGACCACCTTTGCCACACCGTTCATCGCGCGGTCGCCTCCATGGCCCGGCCGGCCTCGTCTTTCAGCTGGGTCCAGATCCGTTCGGTCAGCGCGGCCATCTTCGGCGAGGCCAGCGTGTGCTCATCGCGTGGGCGCGGCAGATCGACGTGGATCTCGTCGAGGACGGTGCCGGGGCGGGCACTCATCACCAGGATGCGGTCGGATAACAGCACCGCCTCCTGAATGCTGTGCGTGATGAACAGGACCCCGCAGGACAACTTCTCGACCACCCGCATCAATTCGAACGACATCAACAACCGGGTCTGCTCATCGAGCGCGCCGAAGGGCTCATCGGCCAGGATCAGATCGGGATCCATCGACAGGCAACGCGCGATGGCGACCCGCTGACGCATCCCGCCGGACAGCTGCGACGGGTAGTTGTCCTCGAATCCCCCGAGCCCGACCGTGCGGATCAGCTCGTCGGCACGTTGCATGCGTTCGGATTTCGGCACTCCGCGCACCTCGAGTGCGAAGGCGACGTTGTCCCGCACCGTCCGCCAGGGCAGGGTTGCCGACTCCTGGAACGCGATCGCCGTGCGGTCGCGTGGGCCGCGCAGCGGTTCACCCGCCACGGCAATTCGTCCCTCGCTCGGCGCTTGAAGTCCCGCAACCAATTCCAGCAGCGTCGACTTCCCGCACCCGCTCGGCCCGACGATGGATACGAACTCACCCGGCTGGATCGTGAGGTCGATCGGGCCGAGCGCGTGCAGGACGCCGAACCGCTGAACACAGCCGGACAGGTCGACGATCGGTTTCGCGTTCTGATCGTTCATGGTTCAGCAGCTCTCCGAGGCTTTGGTGGACGCTCCGTCGGGCAGGTACTGCGAGTCGAAAAGCTCACAGAGGTCGACCGCGGAGGCATCCTTGCCGATGAGCTCGAAACCCTTCAGCGCGTTCGCGATCGCCTCGGCATTGAAGCCGACACCCCAGTAGTTGGCCTGCAGATAGGCCGGAATGATCCGCTCCGCGACGGCGGGCTCTTCCTTGGTGTACTTCGCCCAGATCGCCGCGGCCTCTTTGGGGTTGTCGACGGTCCACTGAACCGCCTCGTCGTAGCCTTCGGTGATCGCTTCGATCACTTTGGGGTGATCTTCGGCGTACTCGGGGGTCGTGGTCATCACCGTCTGCTGAAAGGCCGGGATCACTTCCTTGGCCGAGACCACCAGCTTGTACGCGTCCGGGTTCTTCAGTGCCTCCGCGATCGGCAGGACGGTCGCGTCGACGTCGCCGCCTTCGAGCAACGCCAGGCCCTCCCCAAGCCCGCCCGCCGCGGTGCGCTTGACCGTGTTGGGATCGATCCCGTCGGCGTCCGGGAGTAGATAGGTGAGCTGCTGGGTGACCGAACCCTCCCTGGTGAACGACCAGACCTTCACATCCTTGACGGCGTTGACCGCATTGTTCCCGGCGCGGGCGTAGAAGTCGTTGCCCGCCAGGGACTGTACGGCGCCACCGACGACGACGAGATCGGCACCGCTGGCCTTTGCGTCGATCACCGCCGGGAAGCTGGTATCGGCGATCGGAAGGTCACCGGAGAGCTGATTCTGGATCGTCGATGCGCCACCCTTTCCCGGCACGATCTTGCCGACCTCGACCCCGCGGGCCTTGAAGAAGCCCTGATCGATTCCGACGAGCCAGGGGACCGAGAACGGCTCGGTGTCGTGCGTGACGGTGATGTCGATCTTGACCGGCTGGTCCGGGTTGGCGTCCCCGCCGTCACTGCCCGAGCACCCGGCAAGGAGCCCCACCGCAAGGACGGAGGCGGCGAGGGCCGGCAGAAAGACCGAGGACACGCTTCGCTTGCTTGACATATCAGTGCTCCTAATCGGTGGTGCCCGGACGCAGGTACCCGTCCTCTTCGAGTCGCCGCAGCAAGCCACCACGCCGCAGGATCTCGATCAGGAACTCCGGGTACGGATTCGACCCGAGGGGGTCTGCCCCGGTCGAATCGTTCGTGACGGTCGCGTTGACGATGTCGACGGTGAGCTGATCGCCCTCGGTCACCGCCGACGAGATCCCCGGTACGGCAAGGATCGGCAACCCGTAGTTGATGCAGTTGCGCAGGAACAGCGAGTTGAAGCTCTCGGCGACCAGGCAGCTGACCCCGAGCTCGCGGAACAGTAGTGCGACCGGGCGGCTCGATCCGAGTCCGAAGTTCGCGCCACCGACCACGATATCGCCGGCCCGTACCATTCCGGGCCAATCGGTGCGCGAGGCGTTGAACATCTCGCGGGCGGCCTCGGCGACCGGCAGACGCATCGCATATCCGGGAAACATGTCGTCGGTGGTCACCGTGTCACCGAAGACCCAGCACCGGCCGGACAGCACGAGTTCGTTTGTCGTCGTTGCCATCAGAGACCTCCCGGCGTGCTGATGTGCCCGGCGATCGCGGACGCCGCGACGGTCGCGGGGGAAGCCATGTAGATCTCGGCGTCCGGACTCCCCATCCGGCCCTTGAAGTTTCGGGTGCTGGCGGTCACGCACACCTCCCCGGGGCCGAGCACTCCCATGTGATATCCGAAGCAGGCGCCGCAGGTCGGGTTGGTGACGACTCCCCCGGCGGCGACGATCGAGGTGACGTAGCCCGCCGAGACGGCATCGAGGTACACCTGCTGCGAGGCCGGTGTGACGATCAGCCGGACCCCGCTGCGCACCTGCTGCCCGTCGAGGATGTGGGCCGCGACCCGGAGATCGTCGAGCTGGCCGTTGGCGCATGACCCGATGAATGCCTGCTGGATGGGCTTGCGACCCAGCTCGCTCACCGGCAGCGAGTTGTTGATCACCGTTCCCGGCTTCGAGACCATCGGTTTCAGCGCGGACAGATCGACCGTCCGTCGTACGGCGTACTCCGCATCGCCGTCGCCGTTGCACGGATCGGCAATCCCGGCTTGGGATCCCAACGATTCCAGGCACACCTCATCGCCAGGGAACACCGAGAAGTCGGCGCCGACCTCGGCGCCCTGCGCGGCGATCGTCCGACGGTCCGACATCGGAACACTGGCCAGACCCGGCCCGCCGTACTCGATGGCGTGGTCGGCCGCATCGCCGTACTCGCCCGCGACGTGCAGGAAGATGTCTTTGCCGTTGATGTGGTCGGGCTTCTCCCCGATCAGGTCGTAACGGATGGTCGGCGGAACCTGATGCCAGGTTTTCCCTGTGCACACGATCTGCAGGACCTCCGCCGGTCCGAGGCCCCGTGCCGCGACGTTCAACGCTCCCGCGGCGCACGTGTGGGAGTCGGTGCAGGCAAGGTTCTGCCCGGGCAATGCGAGGGCCTGTTCCGCGATCACCTGGTGCGCGATGCCGTGCCGACCGATGTCGTAGAACTTGCTCACGCCATGTATCCGGGCGAAATCCCGTGCACGCTCGCCCCCTTGGGCATCCCGCACCGACGGCGCGGGAACGACATGGTCCATGATCACGGCGAGCCGGTCCGGATCGTGCACCCTGAGGACGTGGTGCAGCCGGTCATGCTGGAACTGCATGTCGATCAGCACGGTCATGTCGACGTCGACGACGACCGTGTCACCGGGCTTCGGTGCGGCGTCGTCCGATGCCCGGCCGAGCAGCTGCTCGATGACGGTGGAACCCATTCTCAGACACCGGCTCCCGCGGCGAAACGCTTGCCGAGGTCGTCCCAGTAGTCCAGGCCGACGGCGCGGAACAGCTCGCTCGGTGACCACTGATTGCCCGTATCGGTGTCTCCGGTACGCAGCGTCGCCAGGGCGGTGTCGACCGCGTCGGCCGCCGCGCCGAACGCCAGGCCGGGCGCGATCACGATCGAGTAGCCGGCACTTTGCAGCGATTCCAGCGACATCGGCGGTGTCTTGCCCCGCGGTACCAGGTTGAACAGCGTCGGCTTCGAAAACAGTCCGGGGATCTGCGTGATCTGTTCGGCGGTCTGCGGCGCCTCGATGAAGATGACGTCGGCGCCCGCCTCGACGTACTTTTCGGCGCGTGCGACGGCGTCGTCGAACCCGAGGGATGCGAGCGCGTCGGTGCGCGCGATCACCAGCATCCGATCGTCGGTACGGGCCTCTGCCACGGCTTCGATCTTTCGCTGAAAGTCCTCCGGCGCAATGACTTCCTTGGAGTCGAGGTGCCCGCACTTCTTGGGGAACAGCTGGTCCTCCAGTTGGATCGCCGACACCCCGGCACGTTCGTACAGCTGAACCGTCCGCACCGCGTTGATGATGTCCCCGAATCCGGTATCCGCGTCGGCGATGAGGGGTACGTCGCCGAGCACACCGGTCAGCAGCGCGGCCCTGGCCGCCATCTCGCTCTGGCTGGTCAGGCCGAGATCCGGCAGTCCGAGCGATGAGGCGACCGCAGCGCCGGACATGTACGCCGCGTTGAACTCCCGACGCCGCACGAGTGCCGCGGTCAGTCCGTCGTACACGCCGGGGGCCACCGTGAGCGTGCCGGATTCGATCTGCTCAATGAGCTTGCGACGAGCTTCCACTTATCCGTCTCCTAATTTCTCGTGCCGTTGCTGTCGTCCGTGTCGAGCGCGCATGGATAACTGCCCAGATAACCGAGGACCAGCGACAACTCGCGGGCCGCCTCGAACACCATCGCGCCGAGCTCTTCGGCGCGCGCTTCACCCATCCGGAAAGACGGTCCGCCGATGGTCATGGAGCCGATCAGCCCGCCGGCGTCGAGCACCGGCGCGGCAACCGAGTTCAGCCCCTCCTCGCGCTCGCTCTGGGCGTACGCCCAGCCCCGGTCCCGGATCAGCTCCAGCTCTTCGGCGAGCTTCGCGCGGGTGGTGATGGTTCCGCTGGCGAGCTTCTTGAGGCGTTTGGGGTCGGGCCGCTGATCGCTGAAGGCAAGAATCACCTTGCCGCCGGATCCGGCGTGCAACGGCAGCGTCTGACCGATCTCGGTGTGGAACACGATCGACTTCTTCGACGAGCAGTTGTTGATCACGTACCGGCAGTCGTTGTCCAGCAAGGCGAGTCCCGTCGACTCGCCGGAGCGATCCCGCAACTCGGCGAGGATCGGCGTCGATGCCTCCACCAGATCGGATGCCGCCTTGGCCACCTCGGCCCAGCCGACGAACCGCAGTGACAGCCGGTACCCGCGCCGGTCCTGGCTCAGCACGCCGCGGTCGACGAGGGACCGTAGTAGCCGGTTGGTCGTGGTGGGCGGAAGTCCAGTGCCCTCGCGGATCTCGGCGGCGGTCGCCACCGGCTCATCGACTGAGAAGCAGCTCAGCACGCTGACGAACCGGTCCAGCATCTGACCAGATGTCTCTCGTTCAACCAAGGGCTCACTCCAACCACTGAGTGGTTTGTCACAACCACTGAATGGTGAGTGATTCAACGGCGCGCACAGCGATCTGTCAAGACCTGAAGGCGGTACCGAATGCCCGGTTCATCGCGGTTGTGTGGGTTCGCCGAAAACGCCACGAACGCAGCGCACGGTCACTACCATCGCGGGTCGTCAACGTGCCGTATCGTACCGTGAACCATCCGTCGCGCATCGGATTCCGTGCCGAGGCAGTGCGCGTCCACACTTGTGGCACTGGTGAATTCAGTGGTGCAAGGGGGCCGCCAGGGGCGGTTCAGGACTCGGTCGCCGCAGACGATGCGGGAGAGCCCCCGAACTCCTCGCTCGCCTGCCGAGCGGCGCGGACGACGGCTGCGGAGAAGTCCGCCGACCGCGGGTCCACGCGGAAGCTCGGCCCGGAGATACACATCGCGGCGAGGGGAACGCCGCCGCTGTCGACGATCGGCGCGGCGAAGCGAGTGACCTCGTCTCCCGCATCGTGCCCCGCCCACCCCCGATCGCGGGCTTCGTCGAGCTCGCGCTCGATCGCCGCGAGGTCGGCGGAGGAGAACTCGATGTTCGCCGCAGCCGCAGAAAGCGCGAGCGCGCGCAACCGCTCGTCCCGCCCGAGGAGGGCGAGCGCCGCGCGTCCGGCCGCGGTCTCATGGACGAGCCGTTCCGACTTCGAGAGATTGGAGCGGACGACCCGGGACGAGGGGATGTAATCGGCGAAGTGCATGTGGCCGCCGTCGAGCACGGCGAGGTAGACCTCTTCGTCGAAATCCGCATGCAGCGCTTCGAGATGGGGCCGCGTGACCAGGATGAGGTCCTCGATGTCGGAGTATCCGGCCGCGAGCTGACTGAGTTTGCTCGTCAGCCGGTACCGGCGGTAGCCGTCCTGGCGGATGTAGCCGGCATCCCTCAGGAAGGCAAGGATGCGCGATGCGGTCGATTTGTCGAGAGCCGTCTCGACCGCGATCTCGGTGACGCCGATGCCGCGTCGACTGGACGATTGTGCAACCGCCTCAAGGACGGTGAGCCCGCGCAGGAGCATGTTCGAGGTGCCCGAGGTCGCGGATTGCCGCTCCTCCGCTTTTGTCATCGCGTCGCCGCCCTTTCCGAAAATGGGGTGTTGACAGCCTGCGCTCCTACCCATTTCAGCTGTCGGGCGGTATGGCCCAGCGGGTCGCGATCGCGATCGCGCTCAGCGGCGACCCCGACCTGCTCATCGCCGACGAGCCCACCACGGCGCTCGACGTGACCGTGCAGGCCGAGATCCTCGATCTGCTGCGGAGCCTGCAGGAGCGGATCGGGATGGGCCTGCTGCTCATCACCCACGACCTCGGCGTCGTGGCCGATATCTGCACCAAGACGATCGTGATGTACGCGGGTGAGATCGTCGAGGAGGCCGACGTCGCCGCGCTGTTCGAGGACCCTCGGCATCCCTACACGGCGGCATTGATGGCATCGACGCCGGTGCTCGACGCCGTCAGCGAACTCGAAGGCATACCCGGCCGCGTGCCGCTGCCCGCCGATTGGCCGGATCACTGCCGCTTCGCGGCGCGCTGCGACTTCGCGACCGACACGTGCCGCGCGGCGCCCATCCCGCTGCATCCCACGGTGGATGCACACACCGTGCGGTGCATCCGCACCAGCGAGCTGGAACTGCATCCGCCCGTCCTCGCCGGTGCCGCCGTCGGTGCGTCGGAAGAAGTCGAACGATGAGCGAACAGTCCCGTCACGAACTGCTGGAAATCACCGACCTGAGGGTCGCGTACCGCGGACAACGCCGTCGGCTCAAGCGCGTCATCGACGGTGTCGACCTGGCGGTCGGGGAAGGCGAGACCGTCGGGCTCGTCGGCGAATCCGGATCGGGCAAGTCGACGATCGGTCGAGCGGTGCTCGGCCTCGCACACGTCGAGACCGGGTCGATCGTCCTCGACGGCCGCGATATCGCGCACCTGTCCCGGCGGCGCCGGGCGCGGCTCGCCGAGGACCTTCAGGTCGTCTTCCAGGACCCCTACAGCTCACTGAACCCCGCCATGCCGATCGGGCGGATTCTTCGAGAGCCGCTCCAGGTGACGAAGCGGATGACCGAGAAGGAGGCTTCGCAGCTGGTCCACGACCTGCTCGCCCGGGTTTCCCTGCCGCGCGATGCCGCGGGGCGCTACCCCAGCTCGTTCTCGGGCGGGCAGCGCCAGCGGATCGCGATCGCCCGCGCGTTGTCGACCGGCGCGAAACTCATCGTCTGCGACGAGTCGGTCAGCGCCCTCGACGTGTCGACACAGGCGCAGATCATCAATCTGCTCAAGCGCCTCCAACGCGAGCTCGGCGTCGCCTACCTCTTCATCTCGCACGACATCGCCGTGGTCCAGAACATCTCCGACCGCATCGTCGTGCTCTATCGCGGTCGGATCATGGAGCAGGGTCCCGCCGACCGCGTCAGCCGCACCCCGCTGCACCCCTACACGCGTGCGCTGCTGGACGCCGCGCCGATCCCCAACCCGACGCTGCAGCGGCAGAAGCGTCAGTCGCGACTGCACGCGGCACCGGCGCAGGGCACCGACAGCGGAGATGTGGAGGTCGACGCGTGTCCGTTCGCCCGCCGCTGCCCGCTCGCGGAGGCCGTGTGCTTCGACCGGCGCCCGATCGCCGTCGAGCGCAACGGCGTCACTGTCGCATGCCATCTGTACGACCCGGAGGCGGGCCACTCCCGCGCCGGTACACCCGTCGCTGCCACCGCGGCCCATCAAGGAAAAGGAAAAGAACATGCGCATCGAACCGTCTGAGGCCGAGGCCCGGGCATTGACACCGCTGTGGGACGGAGAGCGCTTCGCCAACGGGCGTCCCCGGGTCAGCGATGAGGTGCTCGAACGCCTCCGCGGTATCAGCGTCGAGCAGGCATGGAAGCCGTTGCGGCACGCGGGCTACGAGCACCAGTTCGCCGGCGGCTTCGCCGAGACCAGCCCCGGCCGGTCGTTCGTCGGCCGAGCCGTGACGGCCCAGTTCCTGCCGTTCCGTCCGGATTTCGATCAGGTCGTGCTCGACGCGGGACGGGGCGAGGAACGCTCGGGCGGCGAGGTGGTCAAACAGAACTGGTGGGTCGTCGAGGAGCTGCAACACGATGACGCGATGGTCGTCGACCTCTTCGACAAGATCGAGGGTGGCACGTTCGTCGGCGACAACCTGGCAACGGCCGTCGCGACGCGGACCGGGACGGGTGCCGTCATCCAGGGCGGCATCCGCGACGCGGCCGGAATCTCCGAGCTCGATATCAACATCCTGCACCGCGGATCCCACCCGACGGGCATCGCCGATCTCACGATCGCGGGCCTCAACATCCCCGTCCGCATCGGCGGCGTGACCGTCCTGCCGGGAGACGTCGTCCTCGCCACGGGCCACGGTGTCATGTTCATCCCGCCGCACCTCGCCGAGACGGTCGCCGCGCACAGCGAAGACACCCGACTGCGCGACATCTTCGGCAAGTCCCGGCTCACCGATCGCACGTACACCAGCGCCGAGATCGACATCCCGCGTTGGGGAGACGCTGTGCAGGCCGACTTCGAGGCGTGGAAACAGTCCGAACAGCATGCGACCCGTTGACGAAAAGCACAACGACGAAAGGAATCTGACATGATCGACGCGGAGCTGGAGAATCTCGTCAACACCGGGACGCGATCGAGCGCGCTGCGGATCACCGATGTGCGGATTGCGAAGCTCGCGGGCGTTCCGATGCGGCACACGATCATCCGCATCGACACCAACCAGGGCATCGTCGGATGGGGTGAGGCGCGCGACCAATCGAGCGCGAGCTTCGTCCTGATGCTCAAGAGCCGTCTGGTGGGCGAGAACCCGTGCAACGTCGAGAAGGTCTTCCGCCGCATCCGGCAGTTCGGTGGGCCGGGTCGTCAGGGCGGCGGCGTCTCCGGCGTCGAGATGGCCCTGCTCGATCTCGCGGGCAAGGCGTACGATATTCCCGCCTACATGCTCGCGGGCGGCAAGTACCGCGACGAGATCCTGGTCTACGCCGACACCGTCGAGCAGAAAGACCCCGAGGCGATGGGCCGCAAGCTCCTTGACCGTCAGGCGCGCGGCTTCAAGATGCTCAAGATGGACATCGGGCTTTCGCTGATCTGGGACGTCCCTGGCGCCGTCATCGCCAATCCGCGCGAGCGCTCGCGGCGCCCGAAGGACCTGCCGTTCACCATGCATCCCTTCACGGGCACGCACATCACCCCGATCGGCGTCGACTACATCGCCGACTACGTGCGGCGCGTCCGCGACGTCGTGGGTTACGAGCTGCCGATCGCGGCCGACCACTTCGGCTACATGGACGTCAACTCGTGCATCCGGCTCGGACGCGCGCTCGAACCGTATGCGCTCGAATGGCTCGAGGACATGATCCCGTGGCAGTTCACCCAGCAATGGCGCCAGCTGACGGAGTCGATCGCGACGCCGACATGCACGGGCGAGGACATCTACCTGGCCGAGGGTTTCAAACCGCTCTTCGACGCCCAGGCGATCCGCGTCGCCCACCCGGATCCGGCGTCGGCGGGCGGGATCCTGGAGACGAAGAAGATCGGCGACCTCGCTCAGGGGTACGGGATCCCGATGGCGTTGCATCTCGCGGCGACGCCGATCGCGACGATGGCGTGCGTCGCGATCGGTGCCGCGACCGAGAACTTCCTCGCGCTGGAGTTCCATGCGGCCGACGTGCCGGATTGGGGCTCACTCGTCACGGGGCTCTCCGATCCGATCATCGTCGACGGCTACATCTCCGTGCCCGAGGCGCCGGGTCTCGGCTTCGGCGATATCTCCGAGGAGGTGTTCGTGCGCTATCTCGACCCGGAAGACCCCCAGTTCTTCCCGGAGAGCGGCGCCTGGGATCGCGAGTGGAGCTACGACCGCCAATGGGGCTGATGCGATGAGGTTCGCCGAGAGCTGATTCGGCGGTAGTGGTCGCGGCGGCGTTGGTTGTCGGACCCTCCTGCTTTGATGGGGTCATGTCATCGGCTGCACCATCTTTGGGCTCACGAGTGAGCCCGACTGAGCGGCTCGAGATGCTGTTCGGGGAGCTGTCGGAGTTGGCCGGGCAGCGCAACGCGATCGACGGGCGCGTCGCTGAGATCGTGGCCGAGATCGACCACGACGAACTCTGGGGTGCCACGGGTGCGCGGTCGGTCTCGGCGCTGGTGGCCTGGAAGACCGGTACCTCACCGCACAACGCCGAAACGGTCGTGGCGGTCGCGCGCCGGCTCGAAGAGTTCCCCCGCTGCGCGGCCGCCCTCCGCGAGGGCCGCTTGTCCCTCGATCAGGTCGGTGTCATCGCCGAGCGGGCGGCCGACGGATCCGACGAGCACTACGCCGAACTCGCCGCCAGCGCGACCGTCAGCCAGCTGCGCGCCGCGGTGAAGCTCGAACCGCGACCCGAACCCGAGTCCGGACCCGAGCCGGAGCCGCCGCGGTCGATCACCAAGACCACCGACGAGCAGTCCACCACCTGGCGCATCACCCTGCCGCACCATGAGGCAGCCATGGTCGGCGCCGCCCTGCAGTCCCATCAGGACGCCCTGGTCGCCGAGTGGAAACGCGACCACACCGATGGGGACGCAGTCTCCGAGCACGCACCCCCGTTCCCCGACACCGTCGATGCGTTCATGAGTCTGGTCGAGGCGGGGTGGGACAGCGATGTCGAGCGGCGCCCGCACGGTCAGCGCACCACCGTCGTCGTCCACCTCGATCTCGAAGCACGCGTCGCAGCACTGCATCTGGGTCCCCTGTTGAC
Organism: Mycobacterium sp. NPDC003449; assembly: GCF_053588415.1. NCBI lineage: Bacteria > Bacillati > Actinomycetota > Actinomycetes > Mycobacteriales > Mycobacteriaceae > Mycobacterium > Mycobacterium sp. NPDC003449. The sequence goes on along the minus strand of NZ_JBSFPX010000012.1, from coordinate 15,781 downwards.
CGACGACGAACGCCGCTACCTGATCTGCGACGCCACCTGTGAGGTCTGGTTCGAACGCCACGGCCAACCCATCGGGTCCGGACGCGAGACCCGACAGATCAGCCGCCGCCTACGCCGCGCCCTCGAGCACCGCGACCGGTGCTGCGTGGTACCGGGGTGTGGCGCCACCCGCGGATTGCACGCTCACCACATCCGGCACTGGGAGGACGGCGGCCTGACCGAACTCGACAATCTCGCACTGGTGTGTCCCTTTCACCACAGGGCCCATCACCGCGGTGTCATCACCATCACCGGACCCGCCGCACACCTTGCGGTCACCGACAACACCGGCAGACGATTGGATGCGGGGTCCCTGGCCCGCCCGCCAACCACACCCCTGCCGTTGGTTCCCCCGTATCGCGGCCCCACCGGGGAGCGCGCCGACTGGTGGTGGTACCAACCATTTCAACCCGAATCACCGCCAACGATCAACTAGGAGCACTTCGTTAGGTGCTACCGGCCGCGATAGGGCGGTCTGGACGAAACCCGTCCGGCGGCACCGAAGAATCCAAATCACGGGCCACCTTTTCATCAGCCCACCGACGGTGGAATGGTATCTGAGCAAGATCTTCGCCAAACTCGGCGTGCCGTCCGTCACGAGTTGAGGCGACGCGGATAGTGCCCAACCTCCGCATCGGTACGGATCGCCGTATCACAAGGGTGAATCACCCCAGCCAGAGCCGGCCACCAGATCGGTGAACTTGACTGAAGGCGCGCCATTAACACGCGCTGCTGGCGATATCCCGGCGCTGAATGGCGATGCCGCCGCTATGCCGGGCATCGAAATCGGTCAAGGATCGTCGTATGCATGCTCAGATTGTGTTGTTTGACGGTTTCGATCCTCTCGATGTGGTCGCCCCCTTCGAGGTGTTGGCCTTCGGCGGCGAGCTTCTCGGTGGTGAATTGATCGTGGAATTGGTTTCTGCTGAAGGTCCCCGTGAGGTCGTCAGTGGAACTCTCGGGCTGTCGCTGAAAGCCACCAACCGACTCGATCCCGCTAAACCGGGCTACATCGTGGTGCCCGGCGCGGTCGGTCCGATCGAGGGTGACCCCGACGAAGTGGACACGATCCCGGTGCTGTTGGCGAGATTCGTTGACACTGCCGCGGTCTCTTTGATCCGCCAGGCGTTGGCGAACCCCGATATTGCTGTAGCGACGGTCTGCGGCGGCTCATTGGCATTGGCGATGGCCGGTTTGATCGACGGCCGGCACGCCAACACCCACCACCTCGGCGTCGATGTCCTCGAAGCAACCGGGGCTATCCCGGTCGCCGCCCGGGTGGTCGACGACGGGGATCTGATCTCCGCAGGTGGGGTGACATCGGGTCTGGATCTGGCGCTCTACCTTCTGCGGCGCAGCTATGGTCCTCGAATCGCGTTGGCCGTAGAAGCGATGTTCGCTTTCGAGAGCCGCGGGACAGTGTGGGCCAACGCCGGCCGAGTGCCCCAGGCGGTGTGAGAGTGAGTGTCCTGGGTGAGTGGGATGTGAACATCAAGACGCCCGTCGGTTCATTGCAGATCGTCTACCGGTTCTATGCCCACGACGGTGTGCTCGGCGGCGAGGCGGCCGGGACCAATGAAACTGTGCCGTGCACAGACATTGTCGCCATGGAGTGCACGGAAGGCCACCGGGTGCGCTGGCGTCAGACCGTCACCAGGCCGATGAAGTTGAACCTGGAGTTTGACGTACTGGTCGAGGGCGACCAGCTTGGCGGGTCCGCTCGGGCCGGACGCCTGCCGCGCTCTACCGTCACCGGCACACGCCGCCGTTAGCGCCACCGTTCGAACGGCCGATGCTGGCGCACGTGGCGAATCAAGCCGTTGCCGACCTTTGCCGATCATGTATCGACGGCGAATCCCCTAGACCGGCGTCGTCGCCGAATGCGCGCTCTGCGAACGTATTGCGGTAGGCCTGGGGTGCGACTCCGCTGAGCCTGCGGAACTGCTCACGAAAGTTGGCTGCCGACGTGAACCCCACGTCGCGGCCGATCCGCTCAACGCCACGCGACGTGCGCTCGAGTAGTTCCTGGGCGTGGCGGATACGCACGCCAGTGACCCACTGCATGGGCGTCTGGCCGGTCTCGGCCTGAAAGCGGCGATTTAGTGTGCGCACACTCATCGCGGCATAGTCGGCGATAGCGGACAAAGTCAATTCACGGTGGGCGTTCTGCTCTATCCACGCCAACACATCGTCGAGTTGCGTTCTCCCGCCGATGGCGTTGGCCGGCAGCTGGTTCCGGATGATGAACTGCGCCTGACCACCACTACGATGAAGCGGCGCCACGGCAAGTTTGGCGGCGTTGGCGGCGGCAGCGGCTCCGTAATCGCGTTGCACCATGTACAAGCAGAGGTCCAACCCTGCCGATGCGCCCGCAGAAGTCAGGATCTGCCCTTCATCGACATAGAGGACGTCGGAATTGAGATCGATGGCGGGATAGTTGATGCGGAACATGTCCGCCGCCGCCCAGTGCGTGGTGGCGCGTTTCCCATCCAACAGGCCGGCGGCAGCGAGCGTGAACGCACCAGTGCAGATCGAGGCAACCGTTGCCCCAGCCGCGTAGGCGGCGCGTAGAGCAGTGACGATTTCGACGGGAATGTCCGTGAGGACCGGTTCACAGCCGGGAACGATGATGGTGTCCGCGTCCGCCAATGCTTCAAGGCCGTGATCGGCGGCGATACGCAACGGGCCCGCCGGCACGAGCGGTTCGGTGCCGCACACCTGAATCTGATATCCATTGGTGCCGTCAGCCAGTCGAACCCGTCCAAACACCTCGACGGGAGTGCTCAAGTCGAAGGCAACGACCTCGGGTACGGCCAAGACGGCAACTCTGCGCATAGGGACACGGTAGCGCAGTAGTGGCAAATTTAACCATCGCCGCTGGAATATTGCCATCTGCTGTGTCGGGCGAGACCTGGCCTCTTATCCCGCACTCTTGTCGATGTCGCCAATATCTCGGCGATCATTGGCCCGCACCGCGATGGTCACCAGTGTGGTGGGGCACTACCGTTTGAGTTGTCTTGGCGCAGAAAGGATGTACCGGCCGGCAAGCTCAACTCATCCGGCGGCGTCGGCGTTCAACACGCTCGTCCGCACAGGCGACTGCCAGATAATGAAGGAGCAAGTATGACTGGAGTTGAGCCGTACGGCCGGCTGCAGTACCGAGCGATCAATGGTAGGCAGATGGCATACATCGACGAGGGCCACGGTGATGCCATCGTGTTCCAGCACGGCAACCCAAGCTCGTCGTACCTCTGGCGCAACGTGATGCCACACCTGGAGGGTCTGGGCAGACTGATCGCCTGCGATCTCATCGGGATGGGCGCCTCAGACAAGATTGGGCCAACCAACACCGGAACCGGGTGGCCGGCATCGTGCACATGGAAACCGTTTCCGTACCGATGAATTGGAGCGATTTTCCGGAAGAGGTCGCGGCGATGTTCCGCAAGTTCCGCTCACCTCAGGGAGAGGCGATGGTGCTCGACAACAACGTCTTCGTCGAGAGCGTGTTGCCGTCCATCGTGATTCGCACCCTCAGCGACGAAGAGATGAATCAATACCGTCAACCCTTCCTCAATGCGGGCGAGGATCGGCGTCCCACACTGTCGTGGCCGCGCGACGTTCCGCTCGCCGGCGAGCCGGCCGAGGTTGTCGCGGCGTTCGTGCGCAGTCACCGGGGTGAGCGGATAGGCAGTCGACCTGTGACTCAACCTTAGCTCGGGTGCGCTATGTGGCATCTGTTCACTCCCACACAACATCTTCCGGCCCCTTATCAGGGCGCAACCCGCGCCAACTCGGTTGGCGCAGCCGGTCATCGGAGGTGCGTTCGCTGTAACGCACCTCCCCCACCAACTCTGGGCGGACGAAGGTGACCCCCTTCGCGTCGAGCTTGGGAAGCGGTGCGGCGAACGGTGATTCGTCGGTGTGCAGCGGTTCGAGCTTCTTTTTGAGCTTGGCTAGTTCCTTCTCGGTGAACCCGGTGCCGACCCGGCCGGCGAACTGCAGCCCCTCGGGTCCCGGCACCCCGAGCATGAGCGCACCGATACCGCTGGACCGGCCGCCCTCGCCCTGGCGCCAGCCACCGATCACCACCTCCTGGGTGTTCCAGATCTTGTCCTTGATCCAGGAGGCCGAGCGGCGGCCGGGCTGGTAGGTGGAATCCCGCTTCTTGGCGACGACCCCCTCGAAGCGCCGCTCCCGGACGTGGGCCATGGCCTGCGGACCGTCGCCAGGCAGCAGTTCGGGCACGATCAGCCCGCCGCCGTCGGCCAGTGTCTCCAGCAACCGGCGCCGGTCGGAGTATTTGGCCCGCAACAACGATCGGCCGTCCAGCCACAGGATGTCGAACGCCCAGAATTCGACGCGGGCCGATCGGGCCCGGTTCTGCATCTCGCCGAAGCTGGGCACCCCGGACTCGTCGAGCGCCACCACCTCACCGTCGAGGACCACGTGATGCTCGGCGAGGTCGGCGGCGAGCGCTTCCAATTGCGGATACTCGCCGGTGACGTCGCGCCCACTGCGCGCCCGCAGCCGCATCCGCCCGTGGTCGGCATCGACGATCAGCCGGTACCCGTCCCATTTGCCCTCGAACGCCCACTGCCCTGACTTGAGCTTGGCCACCGAACCCTCGGTTGCCAGCATCGGTGCGAAATCATTTGGCTGGTAGGTCTTCTGGTCCTTCATCCGGTGGGCGAGCCAGTTCTTGCCGTCGGTCTGGATCAACGCGTAACGCCCGTCGATGCGGCTGCCGTGCAGGGTGACGATGACCTCACCGCCCTTGGCCGGGCCGTCGGGCGGATTGTCCCGGAACTTCTCGGTCTCATACGTGCCGTGGTCCCACACGATCACCTTGCCACCGCCGTACTCGCCCTTGGGAATCGAACCCTCGAACGTCGCATACTCCAGCGGGTGGTCCTCGGTGTGCACCGCGAGACGGTTCTCCGCTGTGGTCTCGGGCAGGTTCTTGGGTACCGCCCAGCTCACCAGCACGCCGTCGCGTTCCAGCCGGAAGTCGTAGTGCAGCCTTCGGGCGTGGTGCTCCTGGATGACGAACGTGTTGTTTTCGCCTGCCTCGGGCCGCCGATACGGGACCGGTTCCGGTGTCACGGCGGCGTCGCGCATGCTGCGGTACGTGGTGAGTTTATCCGCAACGGGCGCGCCTGGATCGAGCTCGGCCAGCAGGTCGCCGGACTCGGAAACCCGTTGCAGCACTTCGCCGAAACGCAGTTGGCTCAGCTCAGGATCGGCGATCTCGTCCCAGGTGCGCGGCGCGGCCACGGTCGGTGCGTCACGCCCGCGCAGCGAGTACGGGGCGATGGTGGTCTTGGAGCCGCTGTTCTGGCTCCAGTCCAGGAACACCTTGCCGGCCCGCACGCTGCGGGTCATGGTCGCGGTCACCAGCTTCGGCATCGACTGTTCGAGCTGCTGGGCCACCCGGCGCGCCAGCACCGAGGCCCCGTGTGAGCTGATCGGCTGCGCCAGCGGGACATACAGGTGCACGCCCTTGCTCCCGCTGGTCAGCGGATACGTCGTCAACCCGATATCGGCCATCAGGTCACGTACCGCCCGCGCCACCTCACCCAGTTCGCGCATCCTCACCCCGTCGCCCGGATCGAGGTCGAAGACGATCCGGGTGGCCGGCCCCGGCTCACCCCGAGGGGTGAACCGCCACTGCGGCACATGCACTTCGAGCGAGGCCTGCTGGGCGATCCAGGCCAGTCCCTCGCGGGTGTCGACGACCGGGTAGGTCGTGGTCCCCGATTTATGCGCGATCGTGCCCGTGGCCAGCCAGTCCGGGGCCGAGGACGCGAGTTGCTTCTCGAAGAACGACGCCTCGGCCACCCCGTTGGGCCAGCGTTTGCGGGTCACCGGCCGCCCGGCGATATGCGGCAGCATGACCTCGGCGATGGCCAGGTAGTAGTCGAAAACCTCCGCTTTGGTGGTCCGGGTGGCCGGGTAGAGCACCTTGTCGGGGTTCGTCAGGCGCACCCGCTCGTAGCGCTCCATGACTAGACGGTATCGCCCGCTGGTCCCGCTCAGGTCCGACCGATGCGCCGTACCTAGTCGCGGCCTGTGATCCCCGTCATGTGTTGTAGGTCACACTTGGTTGTGTAATCGGCAATATTGGATGCAATATCGACTGCACAACCGTAAGACAACACGTCCAAATCCTCCGCGGCGCCCGTGGATTCCATGCGAGAAGTCAAGGTGAGTCGGTATATGAAGCGGTCGACGGCGATGGGTGCGGCGGTCGTCGCGATCCTGTGCTCGATCTCGGCTTGTCAGCCTCCGCCCGGTGTCACCGGTGCGGCGGCACACAACGACGGAGGGGCCGTCAAGATCGGATGGATCTCTTCCCTGACCGGGCCACTGTCGGCGGCAGCGGCCGCGGAGAACCGCGGCGTGCGGTTCGCGGTACAGCAGATCAACGAGCAGGGCGGCATTGACGGACGCAAGGTGGAGCTCACCACCCGCGACACCCAAGGTGACCCGACCAAAGCGGTGAACGCCGCCAAGGAACTCACTCTGCGCGAGGGCGTCGACTTCATCATCGGGCCGGTCAACTCCGGTGAGTCCGTGCCGGTCACCCCCGTGCTTGCGCGGTCGCATACGCCAAACATGGTGATCGCCACGGTCGACTCACTGACCGATCCAGAGAAATATCCCCTCGCGTTCCGGGTCATACCCACCAACGAGCAATGGGTGACCGCGGCCAACGACTACGCCATGAAAGACCTCGGCCTCAACAGGGTCGCGATCCTGGCCGACTCCACCGGATACGGCACCACAACAGCCGACCAGGCGAAGAAACTTTTCACCGCGTCCGGCGGAACGGTCACCTACACGGGCCTCATCGACATCGACCAGACCGACGTCACCTCTGACGTCGCCAAGGCGCGCGCGTCGGGCGCCCAGGCGATCCTGGTGTGGTCGGCGTCCAGCGGCCTCAACGCGCGGATTATCAACGCCCGCGCGGCGATCGGCTGGAAGGCTCCCATCCTGGGTCATCCGGCGCTCGCCGCAGGGGACACCGGGAAGCTGCTGACCAACAGGAGCAACTGGGGCGGTGTGTACGCCGTCGGTTACCGCTCGATGAGCCGGGACGAAGAGCAACGGCTACCCGCGTCGACGAGCAAGTTCGTCGCCGATGCCGGACGCTCGGTCCTCGGTGAAGACATCAACTACACCCTCTGGTGGGTCGCGATGGGCTACGACGCGGTGCAGGTCATCCGCCACGCTGTCGAGAAGGCCGGCGGCACCGACCGCGACGCCGTACAGGACGCATTGACCCAAACACGCGACCTCCCTGGAGTTTTCGCCACTTACTCGTGGTCCGTCAACGACCGGAACGGAATATCACAGAACCAGGTGGTGATGAACGAAGCCGATTCGTTCGACAGAGGCACCTTCCGATTGGCCCCAGGATATTGACCTACTCGACGCCGCAAGCCGACCACAGGCGAATCTCACTCGGAAAGGACGCGTTCGCCACCTCATGCTCAAATCGCTGCTGGTAGCCGGGATTGCGATGGGCAGCGTTTATGCGCTCGTCGGGATCAGCTACAACCTGATGTACAACACATCCAAGGTGGTCAGCCTCACCTCGGGCCAGTTCGCGATGGTGGGCGCCGTCGCCGGTGCCTACCTCGTGAGTGACCTTGACCTGAACCCGGCGGCGTCCCTGGTTCTCGTCCTGGTCATCGGAATGCTCGCGGGATGCCTCACCGAAGTGATCGCTGTCCGCCCGGTACTCAAGCGTATCGACACCCATCTGTATGTGCTGAGCACTCTGGCACTGGCCCTCATCGTCGAGGAGGCGGTGGCGTTGTGGTGGGGGACCGAGCCGCGTCCGTTCCCACGGTTGCTGGAGAACGTCGATCTCGGCGTTGGCTCGGCTTACTGGCTTCCGGTCCTGGCCCTGATCGTCGTCGTTGCGGCGCTGACGCTGCTCAATCGACGCACGCTGGTCGGCCGCGCCTTCCTTGCGATAGCCGAGGACTCAACGGCCGCACGCGCTCTCGGGCTGCCCGACCGGGCGGTCCGGATGGGCGGGTACATGCTCGCGGGTGTCGTCGGCGCCCTCGCCGGTTTCGTCGGCGGACAACTCACCTACGCCTATTTCTCCATCGGCGTTCTGCTTGTCGTCAACGGGTTCGTCGCGATCGCGATCGGCGGTCTCGGCGACAATCGCGGCGCGGTAATCGGGGGGCTCGTTCTCGGGGTGGCCGAACAGGTCGCCAATTACCTCTTCGGTGGCGGGTACAAGGGCGTGACGGTGTTCCTCATCCTGATGGCGGCACTGCTGGTGCTGCCCAACGGAATCTTCGGCAAAGCGGAGGCACGTCGGGTATGAGTACGAAAGCGATCCCACCGGGCCTGGCCCGCCTGTTTGCGACACGGCGGCAGGGCGGCGCCTGGGCTGGTGCCCTCCTGGCGGTGCTGGTCATCCTGCCGTTGGTGGTGCCGAACGCTTACTGGACGGTCATCGCGACCCAGGTCGTGATCTTCTGGATTCTGGTGACGGGGCTCAACCTCGTCGTCGGCTATGCGGGACAACTCTCGGTCGGACATGTCGGGCTGCTTGCCGTCGGGGCATACGCGGCGTGCACCGTCTCCGAGAACTTCGGGGTCGGCGCGTTCGCCGCGGTAGCCGTCGCCGCCGTCGTCGGACTGCTGGCCGGCTTGCTCATCGGACTCCCCGCCCTGCGGTTGCGCCGCTTCTACTTCGCCATGCTGACACTTGCTTTCGCCACGATCGTCGCCCAGCTGGCGGTCGTATGGCGTCCGATCACGGGCGGCGGGACCGGTATCGAGGCGCCTGTGTTCCCGGCGCCGTTCGACATTCCCGGCGGCTTTTACTGGATGTGCCTGGCCTTCGCGGCACTCGCGACGTACCTCACCTGGTGCTACGCCGGGACCAACAACGGCCGGGCGCTGGTGGCGATCCGCGACGCCGAAGTCGCCGCCGAAAGCCTTGGTGTGCGCGTGTTCCGGCTCAAGCTGGTGACGTTCGGGTTCAGCGGGCTTCTGGCGGGAGTGAGCGGCGCACTGTATGCCTCCGTGCAGACCTATGTGACGCCAGAGGCATTCAACTTCGATCTGTCGATGCTGTTCTTCACCTGCGTACTGCTCGGCGGCAGGGGGCGGGTGTTCGCGCCCTTCGCCGCGACGGTCGTCCTCGTCATGCTGCCCGAACTGGTCGACTCCCTGGAGGAGTACGCAGCCTTCTTCTATGCGGCGCTTCTGCTCCTGGTCGTTCTGCTGCTGCCAAACGGAGTCGGTGGCCTGCTCGACCGCTTCAGGGAACGGTTCATGGAGGCGGCACCCGCCGATCCGATAGCCCAGCCCCGCGGGGTCGGCGGTCTCTGGGACGAGGGGCGCGATCACGCGGAGACCCTGTCGGTGACCGCCGCGGTCAAGGAGTTCGGTGGCGTACGCGCTCTTGGCGGTGTGGACCTCACGTTGCGCCCCGGTACCGTCCACGGCCTCATCGGCCCGAACGGCAGCGGTAAGACGACGCTGCTCAACACACTGTCCGGTTTCCACGTCTTGGACTCCGGCAGCGTCCGGATCGGCGACCGGGAGATCACCCGCTGGTCGCCGCAACAGCGGGCACGCGAAGGGATCGCCCGGTGCTTCCAGACCCCGCGACTGCCTGGGGCGCTCACCGCGCTGGACAACGTGAAGCTGGGCGGTTACCGCACAGCCGAGACGACGAGCGTCGAATCGTTCACCGGGCTCGGCCGGGTCCGCGCGCGGGAAGCCAAGCTGGACAAGGCCGCCCGCGCGGCACTGCACGCTGTCGGGCTGGAGCACGTCGCAGACATCACCACCGAGCAGGTCCAGCACAGCAGGCAACGTTTCCTCGAGATCGCCAGGTGCCTGGTAGAAAAGCCGCGTTTCCTGTTGCTGGACGAGCCCGCCGCGGGGCTGTCCAAGGATGAGATCGACAAGCTGCGCGACTTGATCAAGAGCATCGCGGCGGCGGGCACCGGTGTGCTGCTGGTCGAGCATCACACTGATCTGGTCTTCGCGTGCTGCGATGAGCTGACCGTGCTCAATTTCGGTGCGGTTCTCCGGCAGGGCAGCCCGGAGGACGTGCGCGCCGACACCAAAGTCGTCAACGCCTACCTCGGAGTCTGACCACGATGAGCACAAACACGTTGTTGGAAGTGAAGGACCTGTGCGCGGGCTACGGAAAGATCCGCGTGCTGCACGAGGTCTCCATGAAGGTCGACGCCGGGGAAGTCGTCGCGCTTCTCGGCCCCAACGGGGCGGGCAAGACCACCCTGCTGGCAGCCATGTCCGGCCTGCTGGACGACATCGACTCCGGGACAGTACTTCTGGACGGCAAGGATGTCACCGGGGCCGGCCCGCGCGCGATGGTCAAGTCCGGGCTGCTCCAGATCATCGAGGGCCACCGGGTGTTCGGCGATCTGACCGTGGAGGAGAACCTTCTGCTCGGAACGTTCGGTTTCAGCCGGTCGGATCGGACCGTCGCACTGGACCGGGCCTACGAGCGGTTCCCGGAACTGACCGACAAGCGGCGAGCGAAAGCGGGTCAGCTCAGCGGCGGGCAGCAGCAGATGTTGGTGATCGCCATGGGACTGGCCCGCGGCCCGCGGATCATTCTGCTGGACGAACCCTCCGCCGGGCTGGCGCCGGTGCTGGTGGACCGGATCCTGCATATCGTCCGCGACCTCAGCGAGGAGGGCCTGGCCGTCATCGTCGTCGAGCAACTGGTCGAGAAGGTCCTCACCGCCGCGGACCGCGCGTATGTGCTGGCCCAGGGTTCCATCACCTACAGCGGCCGCGCCGACGCGCTCTTCGGCGACGGTGAGCTCAAACGCGCATATCTGGGCTGACCACTCATATAACCATCGGTAGAAGGAGGACAACGAGTGCCCTTTATCAGCGTCGAAATTTTGGAAGGCCGTACCAGGGAGCAACGTAGCGAGTTCGCCGAATCGGTGACCCAGGCGGCCGTGAAGTCGCTTGGTGCGCAACGGGATCAGGTACGTATCCGGTTCATCGAACTCCATCCCGACGACCTGGCCCGCGGCGGAGTGCTGATATCCGACAACACCGCCGCCCGGACGACCACCTCAGGGGAGAACTCATGATCGACTCGATCACCACGCACCACATCTCGCTTCCGCTCGAACGCGAGCTGCGCACCGCCATCCATCGCATCAACAGCATCGAGAACGTGCTCGTCGAGATCTCTTCAGAAGGGTTGCGCGGCATCGGCTACGCGTTCACCTTCAACAAGACCCAGGCGCATGCCGTGCGGCACATGGTGCACGATCTGGCCGAGTCTCTCGTCGGTGCGGACGACCGATCGGTGCGTGCGCACTATGGTGCGATGGCGATGCAGCTCAACTTCACCGGCAACGCGGGAATCGGCATGCTCGGGCTCAGCGCCCTCGACACCGCACTGTGGGACCTGCATGCGCGCCGCGCCGACATGCCCTTGTTCCGGCTGCTGGGTGGCGACCGTACCGCCCTGCCGGTGTACGCAACCGGCGGTTGGACCTCCTACCCCGTCGATCAACTCGTCGAGGAGGGACTTGCCTACCGGGAACGCGGCTACCGCTACTACAAGATCAAAATCGGCATGCCGGACTGGCGCGACGACGTGGAGAGGGTCCATCAGTTGCGCTCGGCGCTCGGTGACGAGATGCGCCTCCAGGTCGACGCCAACCAGGCATGGAACCGGTTGGACGCACTCAACGCCGGACGCGCATTCGAGGAGGCCGGCGTGCACTGGTACGAGGAGCCGATCAGCGCCGCGGACATCGAAGGCTCGGCCGAGCTCGCCCGCACCCTCGACGTTCCGATCGCGACCGGCGAGACCGTGCACGGACTCGCCGGGTTCCGCGCGCTCGTCGAGGGAGGCGCCGCCGATGTGCTGATGCCCGACGTCATGCGGGTCGGCGGGGTAACAGGGTTTCTGGAGGTGGCCGGGTTCGCCGCCGCGCATCACCAGGTCGTCTCCTCGCACACTTTCACCGAGGTGAGCGCCCACATCATGGCCTCCCTGCCGAACGCCACGTTGGTCGAGCACATCCCCGGCTGGTGGGATCGGATGTTCGAGGACGCACCCGAAGTGACCGGCGGCGACATTCACCTCACCGAGCGTTCGGGTCTCGGCTTCACCTTCTCCGAAGCCACCGTGAAGGAATTCGCGCAGAGCGAGCCTTACACGATCCGACCCGGGACATGACCGGGCAGTCCGGTCACCGCACCAGCGTGGTGGCCCCGCCGATGGTGGCCGCGAGGTGCGCGGGGACCTCCGCCCGATGCTCGTCCAGCAGGCGCTCAAGCTCGGACAGGTCGTGACGGCGCAGCGCCTCGATGATGTCGGCGTGCTCGCGCACCACCCGTTCCCTGGCCACTTGTTCGAACAGATAGAACGAGCGATACGCCTCGCTCATCGACCAGACCCGACGCAGCTCGCGTAACACGAGGTCAAGGCCCGATGCCCCCAGGATGGCGAAGTGAAACTCGTGGTTGAGGCGGCGCAGGGCGAGCACGTCGCCCGACTGCGCGGCCTCGGCCATCAGCTTGTTCAGCTCGGTCAGCTCGGCGATGTGCTCGTCGGTCGGTTCGGGTATCCGCCGCACCACCTCCGACTCCAGGGCCCGCCGCATCAGGTACGCCTGGTCGAGCTCGGCGGCGGTGAGGCGTTTGACCGTGTAGCCAACGTTGCGTTCGTGGTGCAGAACGCCCTCGCTCTGCAAGATGCCGAGGGCCTCACGGACCGGGGCACGGCTGACGCCGAGGCGTTCGGCGAGAGCCTCCTGACGCAGTGGCTGGCCGGGGAGCAGCTCCATCGAGGTGAGCATGTCGTGGATCTGTGAGACCACGCGCATGGTGGCCCCGAGACCGGGGCGGGAGGTCCGCTCGGAATCAATAGCCATGGTGCACCTTCCCAGCCTCAGGGACGGCCCGGTGCCGCACCCGAGTCGTCATCGTATTGAGCGAACCGCCTGACGAGGGGTTACCGGCGTCGGACGCTCCCCCGATTGTGACATAGCAGGCATCTTGACATGACAAACTTGGAGCCTTTATCGTCTAACGAAATTGGATGCAATCCGAAGCGCTGCGCTCCGGTGACGAAGTCACCCGAGGGACGGAGGAGCCGAATTGGCGAAGACGCACGGCGGTGACGTGCTTGCCCGCGCGCTGCGCGAAGAGGGGGTCGATACCGTCTTCACCCTCTGCGGTAACCACACCCTGAAGGCGTATCAGGGCTTGCACGATGCGGACATCACGCTCGTGGACACCCGGACGGAAGCGGGTGCGGTGATGGCCGCCGACGCCTACGCGCGAGCCACCCGCCGACCGGCGGTGGCCCTGGTCACCGGGGGTCCCGGCCACACCAACGCGCTCACCGGGCTGATCACCGCACACGCTTGCGACAGCCCGGTCGTGCTACTGAGCGGGCAGGTGGACCTGCACCTCAAGGGGCGCGGTGCCCAGCAGGAGATCGACCAGGTCGGCAGCGCCGCGCCGCTGTGCAAGTGGGCCCGCGAGGTGACCGACGTCAACGAGCTCGCACCACTGCTGCACGAGGCATTCACCGAGGCCATGAGCGGGATCACCGGAGCCGTGCACCTCAGCATTCCGGCCGACGTCCTGGCCGACGTACCGGACGAAGCGGCACCGGCGGCGCGGCACCGGGCCGCTGCCGACACGCAACCCGATCCAGCCATGGCGAAGCAGGTCGCTGACATCCTGGCAACGGCCCGGCGTCCGGTCGTGATCGCGGGCACCGGCGCCTACATGGCCCGATGCGAGCAGGCGCTGCAACGCCTGCTCGATATCAGCGGGATACCCCTGTTCACCGTGGACCAGGCCCGCGGCATGATCGCCGATGACGCACCCGGCGTGCTCGGCTACGCAGATCCGTCCCTCAACAGGGTGGCGCGAGAGATCGCACGCGCCGATGTCGTACTGCTGCTGGGCAAGCGGTTGGACTTCAGACTGCGCTTCGGCGAGCCATCGGTGATCGCCGCGGACGCGACCCTGATCGACGTGCATGCCGTCGGCGCGGAGACCGACGCGAACAGGGCACGGGAAATCTCGATCGGCACCGACATCGGGGCCTTCATCGCTCGTCTCGCAGATGAGGCCCGGTCCCGCAGCTGGGACCACCGCTGGCGGGCCGAACTCGCGGCGTTGCCCCGGCTGCCCGACATCGAGGAGCCACCGGCCGGCGACGTTCTCGCCGGTCCGTTCCATCCGCTGGCGGTGTCCCGGGCCATCCGCGCTGCGCTGCCCCACGACGCCGCGATCGTCCTGGACGGTGGTGACTTCGTGCAGTGGTGCCGCAGCGACCTGACGGCGCCCGGCCCGGGCCGATGGCTGCGGCTGGGACCGATGAGCACCTGTGGTGCCGGGACTCCACTCGCGATGGGGCTCAAGCGGGCCGTACCGGAGAGACCCGTCGTCCTGATCACCGGCGACGGGAGCTTCGGCTACTACCTCATCGAGTTCGAGGCCGCCGCCCGGCAGGGGCTGCCGTTCGTGGCCATAGTCGGGCACAACAATGCGTGGGGCCTGGAGAACAACCTGCAGCGTGGCCTGTACGGCGAGGATTACGCACTGGCATCGGAACTGAGCGCGACGCGGTTCGACCGCGTTATCGCGGCGCTGGGCGGCTACGGCGAACGGGTCACCGACCTCCGGGACTTCGGCGCCGCCTTGCACCGCGCCCTGGACTCGGGACTTCCTGCCTGCCTTGAGGTTCCGGTCAACCGGACGCCCAGCCCGCTGACCGAGGCCGTGATCGCTCGGGGAGGTGAGGTCTGATGACTATTGGGCAAGGCCCTCTTGCCGGCGTCGAGATCGTCGATATGAGCACGACTTTCATGGGCCCGCTGTCGACGGCGATGCTGGCGCAGTGGGGCGCGAAAGTGATCAAAGTGGAGGCGCCCGGCGGCGACATCCTCCGCTACGTCGGTGATGTCAAGGAGATCGGCCTCGGTCCGGTTTTCCTCAACGCCAACCGCGGCAAGCGCAGCATCGTGCTCGATCTCAAGAACGAAAAGGGTATGCGGGCACTGGAAGGCCTTGTCGAGCGGGCCGATGTGTTCGTGCACAACCTGCGTCCGAAGACGGCACGCAAGCTCGACATCACACCCGAACGCATGCTCGGCATCAACGAACGGCTCATCCTGTGTGCGTACCGGGGGTATGCCGCAGGCGGGCCCTATGCGGAACGCGCCGCCTACGATGACGTGATCCAGGCCGCGTCCGGCCTCGCGGCAGTGCAGGGGAACGGCGCGGACCCCGCGTATGTCAAGTCCGCACTCGCTGACAAGACCATGGGTTTGTTCGGCGCGGCGGCCATCCTCGCCGCCCTGTACGGACGGCAGGAGACGGGCCTCGGACGCGCTATCGAGGTGCCGATGTTCGAATCGATGACCGCATTCACGCTGCTCGAGCAGCAGGGCGGGTTGGTCTACGACCCGCAACACGGCCAGTCCGGTTATGCGCGCACTGCCTCCCCCCAGCGCCGGCCGTGCCGCACCAAGGACGGCCACCTCGCCGTCATGCTGTACACCGACGATCAATGGTCGTCCTTCTTCGAGGCGATCGGCCGCCCTGTAATTGCGGCCCACCCCCGCTACCCCACCAAACGGGAGCCCACCAAACACAGCGACGAGCAGAACGGAAGAGCGGCGGGTAGGGAAAGAGTGTTTTGTGGCAAGGGTTGATATAGGGGGTGGCGGGATAA
>NZ_JBSFPX010000011.1:0-76429 GCF_053588415.1 Mycobacterium sp. NPDC003449 | reverse complement strand
GCAGACACAAACCTGCCCATTTTTCGGCCTTGGATTCAGGCGGTGGCTGCAACGAATGTGGACGGGTCTGAGAGTAGTCGGTCGAGTTCTTCGGCGGGGGTGCGCCAGCCGAGTCGTTTGCGGGGGCGGGCGTTGAGTTCGGCGGCGACGTTATCGAGGATGCCGGGGCCGTGAAACGACAGGTCGGTGCCTTTGGGGAAGTACTGGCGTAGTAGTCCGTTGGTGTTCTCGTTGGTGCCGCGCTGCCAGGGGCTGTGCGGGTCGCAGAAGTAGATCGTCATCCCGGTGGCTTTGGTGATCTCGGTGTGTTGGGCCATTTCCTTGCCTTGGTCCCAGGTCAGCGACCTGCGCAGGATCTCGGGGATTTCGTGGATCTTGGCGCGCAGGGCGTCGGCGACGGTGGCCGCGGTGTGATCACCGGGCAGATACAGCAGCACCACAAATCCGGTGGTGCGCTCCACCAGGGTGGCGATCGCCGAGGCGCTGAAGGCGCCGATAATCAGATCGCCCTCCCAGTGCCCGGGGATGGCCCGATCGAGGGCCTCGGCGGGACGGTCGCTGATGTTGATCATGTCCTTGATCTGACCGCATGTTTCGGTTGTCTTGCGGCCCTGCGGTTTTCGTTGCGTACGGCCGGTGCGCAGCGCGGTCTTGACCAGCCGCGCCAACTCTCCACGGGGCTGGACATAGAGAGCCTGATAGATCGTTTCGTGTGACACCCACATCTCCGGATCGTCGGGGAAGTCTTGGCGCAGCCGGTGAGCGATCTGCTCAGGGCTGTGGCGCTGCTCCAAGCGTGCCACCACCTCGGCCAGCAGCCCAGGATTGTCCTCGAGCTTGCGGGTTTTAGGGCGGCGGCGATGGGCCTCAGCGACATCCTGGCCGACTCGCGCCCGATACCCCGACCCGGTCAGCCCCCGCACGATCTCACGACGGACGGTGTCTTTGTGGCGGCCCAACAACTTGGCCGCCTCCACCAGGCAATACTGCTGCTCCATCAGGTCTTCGAGCCGGCACCGTTCGATAAACGACAACGGGCCCCGGCGCGGGGACGGATCGGATTCGACATGGGCGGGCACAACAGTTCTGGGCACAAAACCAGCTTGTTTGACCCACCGTTTACCGGCGTGTTCTGACACGCCCGCCGCCGCGGCGGCCAACGCCACATCCACACCCGCATGCATCTGCTCCCAGAACAACTCCCGGGCAACCGCTGAATACCGGATCCCGCAATGCCTGCGATCGGCCTGATAACCAGCGTCTTTAGCCCAGCGCTGCCCGGTGCGCTGCGACACACCAGCCACGGTGGCCGCCGCCGTCACCGACAGCCCCGAACCCAACTCCTCCCAAAATCGCTCCCGCACCGACCCCGGCACCGCAGTCGACCCTGGCACCCGAAACCCCACCGAACAACACCTCCGAACTCATCAGGCGTTGCAACGACCGATTGAGTCTGAGGCCGGTTTTCGGGGACCGACGCGTCTGCTCGGCGGGTAGCGGTCGGGTTTCAGCGCGCGTCGCCCGGGGAACTCCGCAGCAATGCCCGAGAGTGTCACGCAGAAGTTGATCGGCTCGCATCTGGTGTCAGGGACGATGACGCCCGGCGAAGAGATCGCCATCCACATCGACCAGACCTTGACCCAGGATGCCACCGGCACACTGGTCATGCAGGAACTGGAGGCGCTGGGTCTGGACCGGGCCCGCACCGACCTGAGCGTGCAATACGTCGACCACAACCTGCTGCAGACCGACGAGAAGAACGCCGAGGACCACGAGTACCTGCGCACCGCCGCGGCCCGGTTCGGGCTGTGGTTCTCCAAACCCGGCAACGGGGTCTCACATCCGACCCATATGCAGCGCTTCGGTGTGCCGGGTAAGACCATGGTGGGCTCGGATTCCCACACCCCGGCCGCCGGATCGCTCGGCATGCTGGCCATCGGCGTCGGCGGTTTGGAGGTGGCGCTGGCCATCGCCGGTGAGCCACTGCACCTTCGGATGCCCGAGGTGTGGGGCATCTGCCTCGAAGGTGAACTGCCGCAATGGTGTTCGGCCAAGGATGTCATCCTCGAAATGCTCAGACGACACGACGTCAAGGGCGGGGTGAACCGGATCATGGAGTACTACGGCCCCGGGCTGGCGGGCCTGACCGCGATGGACCGTCACGTCATCGCGAACATGGGTGCCGAACTCGGCGCCACCACAACGGTTTTCCCCAGCGACGGGGCGGTGCGGGACTTCCTGGCCGCGGAGGATCGCTCCGAGGACTGGACCGAACTGCTGGCCGACGACGGCGCGGGCTACGACATCGACGAGGTCATCGACCTGTCACAGCTGGAACCGCTGATCGCCAAACCCTCGTCGCCGGGCAAGGTGGTGCCGGTCTCCGAGGTCGCCGGCGAGCCGGTCGCCCAGGTGGTGATCGGCTCCAGCGCCAACCCGGGCCTGCGTGATTTCGCGATCGCGGCCGCGATGGTGCGCGGCCACCAGACCTCGCCCGAGGTCAGCTTCGATGTGAACCCGACCTCGCGGGAGATCCTGACCGATCTGACCGAGATGGGTGCGACGACCGAGCTGGTGATCAACGGTGCGCGGATCCACCAGGCCGGCTGCATGGGCTGCATCGGAATGGGCCAGGCCCCGGCGACCGGCCGCAACTCGCTACGCACGATGCCGCGCAACTTTCCGGGACGGTCCGGCACCCGAGAAGACTCGGTGTGGCTGTGCTCACCGGAAACCGCTGCAGCATCGGCGATCACGGGCGTCATCACCGATCCCCGACAGTGGGCCGCCGACGCCAGGATCGAGTACCCGACGCTCGGCCTGCCGGCACACCACAGCGTCAACACCGCCATGCTGGTGGCTCCCCCGAGCCCCGAGCAGGCCCGCGCCGTCCGGGCCGTCAAGGGCCCCAACATCTCCAGCCTGCCCGAGCTGACCCCGCTGCCCGACGACATCGAGGCCCCGGTGCTGCTCAAGGTGGGCGACAACATCTCCACCGACGAGATCTCCCCGGCCGGCGCCCGCGCCCTGCCCTACCGCTCGAACATCCCGAAACTGGCCGAGTTCAGTTTCACCCAGATCGACGAAACCTATCCGCAGCGCGCACAATCCGGGCACGGACACATCATCGTCGGCGGTGAGAACTACGGCCAGGGCTCGTCGCGCGAACACGCCACGATCGCGCCCCGCTACCTCGGGCTGCTCGTGGTCATCGCCAAATCCTTCGCCCGCATCCACTGGCAGAACCTGGCCAACTTCGGTGTGCTGGCACTGGAATTCGCCGACCCCGCCGACTACGACGCCGTCGGGCAGGACGATGTGCTCAGCCTGGCCGGGGTGCGCCGAAGCATGACCGACGGCGAACCCATCACGGTCCGCAACACCACCTCGGACGCGTCGATCCCGGTGCGGCACCGGCTGTCGCAGCGCCAGATCCGGCATGTGCTGGCCGGTGGCCTGATCCCGTGGCTGGCGGCGCAGGGCTGAGTTTCCCCGCTGAGTTTCCCCGCGAGCAGACGTGTCGGTACCCGGGAAAGCGCGTTCCGGGGTACCGGCGCGTCTGCTCGCGGAGAAAAGGCGGCAGGGCAATCAGGGCAATCAGGCGGCGCACAGGCGGCGCCGGCCCTGGACCGCCTCGTAATGCCCGATCAGCTCATCGCAGATGGCGGGCCAGGTGCGGCCGAGCACGCTGCGCCGGGCGGCCACCGAATACCTGGACCGTTCGGCGATCAGATGCTCGACGGCCGCGGGCAGGGCCGACTCGAACTCCTCCACCGCCAGCAGCAACCCGGTCCGGTACGGCGTCACCAGATCCCGCGGCCCGCCCGCGTCGGGAGCGATCACCGGCAGTCCGGAGGCCATCGCCTCCTGCACCGCCTGGCAGAACGTCTCATGCTCACCGGGATGGACGAACACGTCCATGCTCGCATAGGCGGCCGACAATGCCTCACCCCGCAGCTCGCCGGTGAAAACCGCTGAGGGGAGCACACTTCCGAGCTTGTCCCGGTCGACTCCGTCGCCGACGACCACCAGCTGCACATCGTCACGCGCGGCCAACGGGGCCAGCCGCTCGACATGCTTCTCCGGCGCCAGCCTGCCGACGAATCCGACGATCGGTTTACCGTCGGGCGACCACGCCTCCCGCAACCGCTGATCGCGGCCCGACGGTGCGAAGCCGGTGATGTCGACACCGCGCGCCCATTTGAAAACCCGCGGAATGCGATGCGCTTCAAGGTTTTCCATCGCCGAGGTGGACGGCGCGAGGGTGCGGTCGGCCTTGCTGTGCAGCCGTCGGGTCCACGCCCACGACACCCGCGACAGCATGCCGACGCCGTAGCTCTCGGCGAAACCGGCCACATCGGTCTGGAACACCGCCACCGTCGGCACCCCGAGGTGGCGGGCCGCGTGCACACCGCCCCAGCCCAGCAGCGCGGGCGAGGCCAGGTGCACGACGTCGGGGGCGAACCCGCGCAGCACACTGACCATGCGCGGCCGCGGAACACCGAGCGGCAGCGAGGTCACCTTCGGGAACATCCGCGAGGGCACCCGGTGCACCCGGACCCCCTCGTACACCCGGTCGGCCGGCGGCTGGTGTCTCGGGGTGTCCGGGGCGATGACGAGAACCTCGTGGCCGGTGCGGCGGAGATGCTCGATCACCCGAAGAACGGAGTTGGTGACGCCGTTGACATTCGGGAGGAACGACTCTGCAACGATTGCAACGCGCACGTCACGATGGTCGCCCGGGCACCTGTCCCTGAGGTTGCCTCCGGGGATACGACACGCAAAAACCTGATGCCGCTGCCCCCGACCACGGCCCGGACTAAGGTTGCCCACATGCGGTTTCCGCGCGTCGTGGGCGCGCTGCTGACGGCGGTGCTGCTGGCCACCGCCGGATGCGGCCGGGTGATCGACGGCACCGCGGCACCCGATCCGGCCAAACCACCCAGCGAGATCACCGAGGACGGCTCGGGCATTCTGATCGGCTTTCCCGACGCCCCGGCCCAGATCGAGATCTTCACCGAACCCCAGTGCCCGCACTGCGCCCAGCTCCAGCACGATTTCGGCAGGCAGATCTCCAGCTACGTCAGCCTGGGCCAACTCGCGGTGACCTACCGGCCGATGACATTCCTTGACTCCGGCGGCGACGATTACTCGGCCAGGGTCAGCAACGCGTTGTTCCTGGCCGCCGGGCCGGGTACCGACGGCGTGGTGTTCGAGGCGTATGTGCGCAGCCTGTGGGATCACCAACGCCCGGGCGGGCCCGCCCCCAGCGACAGCGAGCTGGCCGATCTGGCCGAGCGCAGCGGGGTGACCGGCGAGCCTCTGGACAGGATCGCGGCCGGTGACGAGGGGGTCGATGTGGCCCAGATGGCCGACCAGAACACCGAATACCTCTACGAGGTGCAATACGACATCGCCACCCCGACGATCTACGACCTGGTCAACGACGACGTGCTCGACGCCTACGACGACAACTGGCTGACCAACCTGATGTCGTCGGTGTAGCCCAGCCGGTCAGCCCGGGATACGCCCGGTCCGCCGCTCCCACAGTTCCAGCCCCACCAGCGCCAACCCGGCGAGCAGCCAGCCCACCACCGCGACCGACCCGGCCGGGATGATGGCCAGCGACGCGTCCCGATTGCGGACCCGGACCAGGTCGGGATCGTTCTTGTCGTACTCGACGTAGATCCGCATACCGGTGTCGAGTTCGGACGGGTAGAGCACCCCGAGTTCGGGGCGGTAGGTGACCCGGTCCGGTGTCACGAACTCGATCGTGGAGCGCCGCGGGCCCGCGTTGAGCACCTCGGCCGCCGCCACCCCCATATGGCGCTCGATCTGCTGATCGTTACGCCACGCACCCACCACCAGCAGCACCGACTGCAACGTCACCAGGCAGGCGACGACCACCACACCGATCCGCATCCGCCGGATGGTGCGCCCGCGACGGGTCTCGCCGGGCTCGCCGTAGAGGTGCGGGATCAGCGGCCGCACCACGGCCTTGAGCCGGTTGGCGACATCGGGCACCCTCACAGCGCCGCCTTGATCGACGCATGCAGGGCACGCAGCGACGACCGGTCGGCCTTCACCTCCAGCACCCGCATGCCCTCGAACGGCTCGGCCAGCGCCGGGCCGAGCGCGTCGACCTCGATCTGGCGGCTCTCGACGTGGTAGGCCCGGCACAGCGCGCCGACGTCGACATCGTGCGGGGTGCCGAACACCCGTGAGGACACGTCGGAGAACCGTGGATCCCCCTGCTCGAGCAGCTCGAAGATGCCGCCGCCGTTGTCGTTGGACACCACGATGGTCAGGCTGCGCGGGCACGGTTCGGTGGGCCCGATCAGCAGCCCGGAACTGTCGTGGACGAAGGTCAGGTCGCCGATCAGCGCGACGGTGCGGCCGGGCACGGCGGCCCGGTCGTGGGCGAGGGCCGCGCCGACCGCCGTCGACACCGTGCCGTCGATACCGGCCACGCCGCGGTTGGAGCGGACCGCCACCCCGTGCGGGTCCAGCCCGACCAGCGCGGCGTCACGCACCGGGTTGGACGCCCCCAGCACCAGCTGGTCCCCCGGTCGCAGCGCATCGGCCACGGCCGCGGCCACATGCAGCCCCGTGGTCAGTGGGTGCCCGGCGAGCTGGCCGCGCACCGCGGCCACCGCATGCGCGTTGACCTCGGCGCAGCGGCGCAGCCAGGCCCGGCCCGGCGTGCCGGTGAGCACCGCGCGGGTGCCGTTGGCCTGCGAGTTCCCCGAGACGTCCGGCCAGCGTGGCCCCGTGGTCAGTGCGTACACCGGCACCGAGGGGTCGGCCAGCAGCGTCGACACCGGCCGGTGCAGCGTGGGCCGGCCCAGCATGATGACCTGCTGCGGGTGCACGAGCCGCAGCGCCAGCGGATGCAGCGGGTTGGCGGCGGGCGGCGCGGTCGGCTCGGCGACCGTCGGGAGCTCGGCGAGGTTGGGGTGCACGCCGGCGCCGTGCCCGGCGATCACCACGGTGTCGGGGGTGAGGTCGATGTCGAGCGGCTGGTCGAAGCTCACCGGCGGTGTGTGGGTCCAGGACCGGCCGTCGGGCCGGCCCGGCGGGAACGTCCGGTCGCCGTCGTTATCGGGGACCAGCGGCTCCCGCAGCGGGATGTCGAACTGCACCGGCCCCGCGTTGGCGCTGCGGGCCCCGGTCGCGGCCACCAGCACCCGGCAGGTCGCCGAGCGCCACTGGGCGTTGAGCACGTCCAGATCGACCGCGGCGCCGCCGCCGGACTCGGGGGCCAGCCCCAGGCTGATGTTGGCCCGCACCTGGGTGCCGAAGTAGCCGAGCTGCTCGAAGGTCTGGTTGGCGCCGGTGCCGAGCAGTTCGTAGGGCCGGTTCGCGCTGAGCACGATCAGCGGCACCCTGGCGTAGTTGGCCTCGACGACCGCGGGCCCCAGGTTGGCCACCGCGGTACCCGAGGTCATCGCGATACAGACCGGCGACCGTTCGGTGCCGCTGCCCCCGCAGGCCAGCCCGATCGCCAGATAGCCCGCGGTGCGCTCGTCGATCCGCACGTGCAGCCGGATCCGCCCGGCCCGGTCGGCGTCGGACAGTGCGAACGCCAGCGGGGCGTTGCGCGAGCCCGGGCACAGCACGACGTCGCGGACACCGCCGCGAATGAGTTCGTCGACGACGACGCGGGCCTGTGCCGTCGAGGGGTTCACCACTACAGCCTATTCGGCGAAGAACTTGAGGATCGCGGCGTTGATGTCCTGCGGTTTCTCGATGAAGCCCAGGTGGCCGGTGTCGGGGATCTCCAGGTAGCGGCCGTTGGGGATGGCGTCGGCGACCTCACGGCCCAGGTGCGGGGGCAGCACCAGGTCGTCGGCGAACCCGATGACCAGCACCGGCGCGGTGATGACCCGGTAGGCCGCGAGCCGGTTCCCGTCGGGTGCGACGTCGAGCTGGGCCCGCAGGCCCGGGGTCGGTTTGGTCGGCCACATGGTGAACATCTCGCTCCAGTCCCTGGCCAACTGGTCGTCGTTGAGGGTCTTGGGCGAGAAGTTCTCCAGCATCCGCACCTTCGCGTCGTAGGCCGGGGGCAGCATCACCCCGGACTCGGCGAGGGTGCGTTCGGCGTTGCGGAAGAACTGGCGGGCCCGGTCCTCGCGGCCCCTGGTGGCCAGCAGCACCGCCGAGCGGACCAGGTCGGGACGGGCCACCATCAGCTCCTGGGCGATGAACGACCCCATCGACACACCGACGATGCGCACCGGGGCCGCGCCGAGCTGCTCGATCAGCGCGGCGGTGTCGGCGACCATCTGGTCGATGCCGAAACCCTCGGCGTTCTCGGTCGCACCGATGCCCCGGTTGTCGAAGGTGATCACGCGGTAGCCGGCCCGCTGGAACTCCGGCACCTGATAGAGATGCCAGGTGCGGCCGGCCCCGCCGCTGCCGGCGATGAACAGCACCGCATCGCCCTTGCCTCGGTCGTCGTACGCCAGATTCACCCGGCCGACGGTACTTGATGACGATCAGCCGCAGCGGCTCATGCGGTGCGCCGGCCCCGGACCTTGCGGATCGCCTGGTCCCAGAGCAGCAGGGTGGTGGCCTTGAGCGGCTCGGGTCTGATCATGTCCCTGCCGAGCATGGCCGTCGCGGCGGCCTTGGTGGCGGCCGAGGCCTTCGACGTGTGCCCCGAGTCGAACGGCGGCTGCGGATCGTATTCGATGATCAGCTGGATGGCCTTGGCCCTGGCCTCGCCGCCGATCTGGCCGGCCAGCCAGATGCCGAGGTCGATACCGGCCGATACGCCGGCCGCGGTGATGATGTCCCCCTGGTGCACGATGCGCCGGTCCCCGACCGGGTCGGCCCCCAGCACCTTCAGCGCGCTCAGCGCCGACCAGTGCGAAGTGGCGGGTTTACCGTCGAGCAGACCGGCGCCGGCCAGCACCATCGATCCGGTGCACACCGAGGCCGTCCAGGTCGCGCCGGGATAGACCCGGCGCAGCCAGTCGAGCACCTTCTCGTCGCGGGCGACGGCGACGCTGCCCGGCCCGCCGGGCACCAGAACCACATCGGGCGAAGGGGTTTCGTCGAACGAGTGGGTGGCGCCGACCGTGAGCACACCCGAATCGGCGGTGACCGGCCCCGGCTCATGCCAGACGAACCGCACCTCGGCATCGGGCAGGTTGCGCAGCACCTCATAGGGGCCGATGAAGTCCAGTGCGGTGAAATTCGGGTACAACACGATCGCGATCTGCATGGCGGTGCCCTTTCAGGAGAAGGTTTTTCGGTACTGGTCGGGTGAAACACCCAGGCGTCGAACGAAATTGCGGCGCATGGTCTCGGCGGTGCCGAATCCGCAGCGGGCCGCGATGACGGTGACGGTGTCGTCGGTCTCCTCGAGCTGGCGCCGCGCGGCGTCGGTGCGGATCCGCTCGACGTAGGTACCGGGCGCCTCGCCCACCTCATCGGTGAACACCCTGGTGAAATGCCGCGGGCTCATCGCGGCGCGCCGGGCCAGCTCGGAGATACTGTGCGCCCCACCGGGTTCGGACTCGATGCCGTCCTGCACCGCACGGATCGGCGCCCGCCTGGCCCGCGGCATCCAGACCGGCGCGGCGAACTGCGTCTGCCCGCCCGGCCTGCGCAGGTAGAGCACCAGCCAGCGGGCCACGGTCTGCGCGGTCTCGGTGCCGTAGTCGTCCTCGACCAGCGACAATGCCAGGTCGATGCCCGCGGTCACCCCGGCCGCCGTCCACACCCGCTCCGAGCTGCGCACGAAGATCGGCTCCGGATCGACCGCGATGGCCGGGAATTCGGCGGCCAGCCGGCTCGCCGAGGCCCAGTGCGTGGTGGCCGGGCACCCGTCGAGCAGGCCGGCCTGCGCGGCCAGGAACGCTCCGGTGCACACGCTGACGACGCGACGGGCCGAGGTGGTCCCGATCCAGTCGACGAGGTCGGGATTCGCCCTTGCGGTGTCGGCGCCGACGCCGCCGGGGATGACGACGGTGTCGATGTGGCTGTGCGGATCGGGCAGGGGCTTGGCGACGAATTCCAGTCCGGTGTGGGTGGTGACGGGCTCGGAGTCGCCGGAGGCGAGGGTGACGACGTAGCCGTCGTCGGTGCGGCCCTGGCCGGCCAGGATCAGCGTCGCCGCGGTGAACACGTCGAACGGCCCGGCGACATCGAGCGCCTGCACGCCGGAGTAGCCGAGAATCACCACCGATCGGGTCACGCCTTCAATGGTGGTCGGACTCGGTCATGGCGTCTAGGCCATGTATCCCACAAATCAGGACAGGCCGGAGCCGGCTACCCCAGCAGCAGCGGGTAGCAGGACCGCACCCGGTCGATCCACCATTGCCTACGGTCACCCGCCGCCGCCAGCCCGGCCAACCGCGCCGGGTCCGGCGGCACCGCCCCGACCGGCAGATACCCGTCCACCGGCCGCCGCGGTTCGGCGACGTCCTCGACGAACAGGCCGCCGGTGCCCAGGCCGCACGCATGCCGCAGCGCGGGCAGGGCGGCCGCCGCCAGCAGCCCCTGGCCGATGCCGACGGCCGAATCCAGCGCGCTCGACACCACGATCGGCACATCGATCTGCGCGGCGATGTCGAGCAGCCGCGACACCCCGCCCAGCGGCGCCACCTTGAGCACCGCCACATCGGCCGCCCCTGCCCGGACCACGCGCAACGGATCGGACACCTTGCGGATCGATTCGTCGGCGGCCACCGCGACGTCGACCAACCGACGCACCTCGGCGAGCTCTTCGACGGTGGCGCAGGGCTGTTCGAGATACTCGAGCGGACCGAGCGCCCGCGCCGCGGCCACCGCCTGCGGCACGGTCCAGCCACCGTTGGCGTCCACCCGCACCACCGGGACGAGGGCCCGCACCGCATCGACGCGGGCCACGTCGTCGTCCAGCGTCTGTCCGGGCTCGGCCACCTTCACCTTGGCGGTGTGCGCCCCCGGGAACCGGGCCAGCACCTCGGGTACCCGGGCAGCCTCGACCGCGGGCACCGTGGCGTTGATCGGGATCCGGTCACGTCTGACGGCGGGAGCCTGCCGATAGGCGGCCTCGACGGCCGAAGCCAGCCAGGCCGCCGCCTCGGCGGGCCCGTACTCGACGAAGGCCCCGAACTCGCCCCACCCAGCCGGGCCGTCGATCAGCGCGACCTCGCGCACGGTGATACCGCGGAACCGGACCCGCATGGGCAGCGCGACGACGTGCAGGCGGGCCAGGATGTCGTCGAGCGCGGGCACCGTCACGGGTACACCTGCCGCCCGGCCAGAAACGTCGCCCGCACCTGCAGATCGGCGATGGTTTCTGGGGCCACCGCACGCGGATCGGCCGAAAGCACCACCAGATCGGCGTATTTGCCGACCTCGATCGAGCCGATCACGTTGTCGGCGAAGAGCTGCCACGCCGCGTCGATGGTCTGCGCCCGGATCGCCTGCTCGACGGTCAACCGTTGCTCGGCGCCCAGCACGCGCCCGCTGGGTGCGGTGCGGGTGACCGCAACGGCGATATTGCGCAGCGGTTCCTCGGGGGTGACCGGCGGGTCGTTGTGCAGCGAGATCCGCATACCGGCGGCCACCGCCGAGCCGGCGGGCATCCACTGCTCGCCGCGTTCCGGGCCGAACAGTCCGTCGACGATGATGTCGCCCCAGTAGTGGATCTGGTCGACGAACAGGCTGCAGGTCACCCCGAGGTCGTGGGCCCGCCGCAGCTGGGCCCCGGTGATGGCGCCGACGTGTTCGAGCCGCAGCCGGTGGTCGTTTCGCGGATGGGCGCGCAGGGCCTGCTCATAGACGTCGAGAATGGTGTCCACCCCGGCGTCGCCGTGCACATGGCAGGCCAGCTGCCAGCCCTGCGGAAAGAACGTGCCGACGATCTCGGCGAGCTGTTCGCGGGTGTAGTTGGCGTGCCCGCACGACCCCGGCTCCACGCCGATGGTGCGGGTGGCCTCGGTGTCCAGGTAGGGAAAGGTCAGGTCGATATTGCCGACCCACGGTGACCCGTCCACCCAGATTTTGATGCCGACCTGCCGGACGATGTCGTCGCCCTCGAACGGCTGGGCATCGGTATGCAGTGCGGCCGTGGACATCTCGTAGGTGCGCAGCCGAACCGTCAGCGCATCGTGCAACGCCGCCAGCATCGGCCGGAACATCGGGTCGAACGCCATCTCCGCGCAGGTGGTGAGCCCGGCCCGGTTGAGCCGAGCGCATTCGGCCCGCAGGTATGCCGGGTAGTCGGCGACCGAGATGGCCCCGTTCGCCAGCGGGAACACCGCGGCCGACTCCTCGGCGGTGCCGTCGAGTTCGCCGTCGGCGGCGCGACCGTACCTGGCGCCCTTGGGATCCGGGGTGTCCCTCGTCAGTCCCGCGGCCCGTGCGGCCGCCGAATTGAAGTACGCCTTGTGACCCGAGTTGTGCACGATGACCAGCGGGTCGTCCGGCGCGGCCGCATCCAGCCAGGCCAGTGTCGGCTCGGGCAGGCCGGGCTGCAGCAGCGG
Source organism: Mycobacterium sp. NPDC003449 (assembly GCF_053588415.1). Classification (NCBI taxonomy): domain Bacteria; kingdom Bacillati; phylum Actinomycetota; class Actinomycetes; order Mycobacteriales; family Mycobacteriaceae; genus Mycobacterium; species Mycobacterium sp. NPDC003449. Next base: position 63,947 of record NZ_JBSFPX010000011.1, on the reverse strand, counting down.
ATCCCACCCGTTCAGGTAGGCACCCGCCGCACCCCGCTTGGCCACCTCGGCATGGATGGCGTCGACCACCGCGGCAGCGGTGTCAAGGGTGACCGGTCGGATATCGACGATGCGGTCCGACAGCGCCACCGCCTCCATCAGCGGATGCCCGTGCGCCTCAACGAAACCCGGCATGATGCAGCCGTCGATCTCCCGAACCTCGGTCCCGGGCCCGATCTGGGACTGCACGTCGGCCCGGCTGCCGACGGCGACGATCCGGCCGTCCGCGACCGCGACCGCCTCGGCGGTGGGTTGGGTGTCGTCGACGGTCAGGACGGTTCCGAACAGCACGAGATCAGCACTGGGCACACCCGGATGCTAAGGCGTGGTGACGTTCGCCCGGGTACGTCCCCAGAAATCCGTGTCGCCGATCTGTGTCCTGGTGGTCCTGCCGTCCGGATGCACGACGATCAGCCGGTCGTTATCCAGCCCGCTGCCCTCCTCGGCGCCGATCACCAGGATCGAACCGGTCGGGGTGGCGGTGGCGCGAAGGTACCCGTCGAGATGGCCGACCACCGCGAGGGTGTCGCCGGTGTCGATGTCGAACAGCCGGAGCTCCTCGGCGCTCGGATCGTCGGCCGGTTCACCCTTGACGAGCACCACGCCGTGGTCGATGCCGAGCGGGGCGGCCGCCGAATGGTGGTGGTTGAACATATCTGTGCCCTCCTTGAGCTGCTCGGGGGTGGCCAGCGCGGCCGGGGTACGGATCACCTCGTAGACGAGCTCTTTCTTGGTCAGGCCGTCGAGCCGGGCCAGCACCGCACCGCCGCGCATCAGTTGCGGGTCGGCCGCCTGGTATGGCTTGGGCACGCCGATGAGGTCGCCGTCGGGCAGCATCATCCCGTTCGGCATCGCGGCCGGGTCGACGTGGATGACGCCGAAATCCGCGGCCCCGGTCGGGCTGGCGTCGCCGACCAGGGTGGTGCGCCACTGTGCGGCGATGTCGTCGGTGACCGCCGCGATCTCCGTCGTCCCCAGCGGCACCGCCTCGACCCCGCCGGAATCGGTCAGCGCCACAATGGCATTGATCCGCGGGTCGACGTTGTAGCCGTTGTACGACTGCACCTGCCCTTCGCCCGGTTCCGCTGCGACGACGCTGCCGTCGTCAACGTCGACCACGGACAGTCCGCGATCGCTCGCGACGTAGGTCAATCCGTCGGCCACCGCGAGCACACCACGCTCCCACCCCTCGCTGTCGTGCAGCTGGACGTCCCACAGCAGTTCACCGCTGTCCAGCGAAACCGCGGCCATCCGTTCCTGCCAGGTGTCACCGGACCCGAACGGCGGGCCCACCGTCCCGCCGGTCCGGCCGTAGGCGACCAGCACGGCGTCGTGGCCCTGCACCGTCGCGTAGCCGACGACCGGGCCCACGCTCACCATCGGATGGCTGAGCAGCCGGGTCGAGGCGAATATGCAGCCCAGCGTCAGGGGTATCAAGAGCAGGAATCCCGCGAGCCGCCACAGCGGAACCGTTGGCCGCGCATCGTCGCTCATGAGATCCAGATCTATCCGGCGGCTCTAAGAGCTTTCTGCCGAGCCGGTCGGGAATCGATGAAAAAAGTTCGGCCGCCGTGTCGATTCAGTGGGGGTGCCGTTCGACGTGTCGACGAGGGCACGATGAGCGAGCCCCTTCCACCCAACCGAAGGAGACAACAATGTCGCGCTACATGATGATCATGCGGTCCACCCCCGAGGCCGAGGCAGCCATGGCCGAGCAGGACATCGACTTCGACCAGATCATCGCATCGATGGGCCGCTACAACGAGGAGCTCATCAGGGCCGGGGTGATGCTGGCCGGTGAGGGGCTGACCCCGCCCGAGGACGGATTCGTCGTCGACTTCGACACCGATCCGCCGGTGGTCACCGACGGCCCGTACGCCGAGGTCAAGGAGCTGTTCAACGGGTTCTGGATCATCGAGGTGTCCTCGGTCGAGGAGGCCAGGCAGTGGGCGCGCAAATGCCCGCTGGGGCCCGGCGTCAAGCTCGAGGTGCGCCGGGTGAGCGAGACCGACGAGTTTCCGCAGGACAACGAATGGGTGCAGAAGGAAATCCAGTGGCGGGCCGACCTGGCGGAGAAAGCCGCGGTCGAGGCCCGCAAGGCGGCCAACCGCTGAATCTGGCCGACCCGCACAGCCCCCGGCGACCCCCCGCCGCCGGGGACTGGCGGCCCCCCTGCCCTCAGATGTGGCCCGGTTCCCCGCGATGTTCCGACTGCCACGCTAGGTGCAGGAGCCTGCGAAAACGCGCGTAGTGCACTACCTGTGTTCGGGTGCTCGCCGAACCGTTATCCGGGGGATCGGGGTACAGCATTTCTGTAACACGTTCTAGTGTGGGGGCATGACCCAGGTGGACACCCCCTCGAGCGCCGAACTGCTGCATCACCCGATCCACTCGGGCCACCTCACGGTGGGCGCGCTCAAACGCAACCGGGACAAACCCGTGCTGTTCCTCGGCGAAACCACGCTGACCGGCGGTGAGCTGGCCGACCGGATCAGCCAGTACATCCAGGCGTTCGAAGCGCTCGGCGCGGGCACCGGGGTGGGCGTCGGCCTGCTGTCGCTGAACCGGCCCGAGGTGCTGATGATCATCGGCGCCGGCCAGACCCAGGGATACCGCCGCACGGCACTACACCCTCTAGGCTCACTCGACGATCACGCTTATGTGCTGGCCGACGCCGAGGTGAGCACGCTCATCATCGACCCCACCCCGGCCTTCGTCGAACGCGCCGCGGGCCTGCTGGACAAGGTGCCCTCGCTGCGCCAGATTCTCACCATCGGGCCGGTGCCCGACGCGCTGAAGGACGTGGGGACCGACCTGGTGGCCGAGGCCGCCAAATACCGCCCGGTCCCCCTGGCCGCGGCCGAACTGGCCCCCGACCACGTCGGCGGCCTGACCTACACCGGCGGCACCACCGGCAAGCCCAAGGGTGTGATGGGCACCGTGCGGTCGATCAGCACCATGACGACCATTCAGCTGGCCGAATGGGAATGGCCGGAGAACCCGCGCTTCCTGATGTGCACACCGCTCTCGCATGCCGGAGCGGCCTTCTTCACCCCGACCATCGTCAAGGGCGGTGAGCTGGTGGTGCTGACCAAGTTCGACCCGGCCGAGGTGCTGCGGGTGATCGAGGAGCGTCGCATCACTGCCACCATGTTGGTGCCGTCGATGATCTACGCGTTGATGGACCACCCGGATTCGCATACGCGTGACCTGTCGTCGCTGGAGACCGTGTACTACGGCGCATCGGCGATGAACCCGGTGCGACTGGCCGAGGCGCTGCGGCGGTTCGGGCCGATCTTCGCGCAGTACTACGGGCAGTCCGAGGCCCCGATGGTGATCTCCTACCTCGGTAAGAAGGACCACGACGAGAAGCGACTCACCTCCTGCGGGCGGCCCACGCTGTTCGCACGCACCGCATTGTTGGATTCCGAGGGCAACCCGGTGCCGCGGGGTGAGGTCGGCGAGATCTGCGTGTCCGGGCCGCTGTTGGCCGGCGGTTACTGGAAGCTGCCCGAGGCCACCTCGGAGACTTTTCTTGACGGCTGGCTGCACACCGGTGACATGGCCCGCGAGGACGAGGACGGGTACTGGTTCATCGTCGACCGGGTCAAGGACATGATCGTCACCGGCGGGTTCAACGTGTTCCCGCGGGAGGTGGAAGACGTTGTCGCCGAACATCCTTCGGTGGCGCAGGTGTGCGTGATCGGCACCCCCGACGAGAAGTGGGGCGAGGCGGTGACCGCGGTGATCGTGCTGCGGCCCGACGCCGCATCCGACGCCGAGTCGGTCGAGCGGGTGACGACGGAAATCCAGGCCGCGGTCAAGGAACGCAAGGGTTCGGTGCAGGCCCCCAAGCAGGTCGTCGTGGTCGACTCGGTGCCGGTGACCGCGCTGGGCAAACCGGACAAGAAGGCCGTGCGGGCCCGGTTCTGGGAGGGCTCCGCCCGTTCGGTGGGCTGATTTTCTTCGCCGAGCAGACGCGCCGGTACCCGGTTTGGCGCGTTTTGGGGTACCCACGCGTCTGCTCGGCAGAATGGGTAGGTGCCCGATATGCGCGCCACGCTCGACGCGGTCTGGCGGATGGAAGCCGCCAAGATCCTGGCCACCCTGACCCGCACGGTCGGTGACGTCGGGCTGGCCGAGGACCTGGCCCAGGAAGCCGCGCTCGACGCGCTGACCCAGTGGCCGTCGACCGGCGTCCCTCGCAATGCCGGGGCCTGGCTGACCAGCGTCGCCAAACGCAAGGCGATCGACCACTGGCGGCGCCGGGACAACCTCGACGCGAAGTACGCCGTGCTGGCCCGTGAACTCGAAACGCACATCGATGAATCATGGGATCCGGACCGCATCGACGACGATGTGCTGCGGCTGATCTTCATCACCGCGCACCCGGTGCTGTCCCGGGAAGCCCAGATCTCGCTGACCCTGCGCATGGTCGGCGGGCTGAGCACCGAGGAGATCGCCAGGGCGTTCCTCACCCCCAAGCCGACCACCGCCGCACGCATCACCCGCGCGAAAAAGGCCCTGGCCGCCGCCAACGCGCCGTTCGAGGTGCCGCCGCGCGACGAGTTCCCGGACCGGCTGTCGGCGGTGCTCGCGGTGATCTACCTGATCTACAACGAGGGCTATTCGGCCTCGTTCGGGGCGCGCTGGATCCGCGACGAGTTGTGCGCCGAGGCGCTGCGGCTGGGCCGGGTGCTGGCCGCCCTGATCCCCGACGAGCCCGAGGTGCACGGCCTGCTGGCCCTGATGGAGTTCCAGTCCTCGCGGTTCGCGGCCCGCACCGACCCCGACGGCAGGCCCGTGCTGTTGGAGGACCAGAACCGGGCTCGCTGGGACCGGGCCCAGATCCAGCGCGGTGTCGCAGCCCTGCAACGCTCCGATGGCGCACGCCGCCAACGGAATTCGGGTTGGGGACCGTACGGGTTGCAGGCCGCGCTGGCCGAATGCCATGCGGTCTCGCCCACCGCCGCCGACACCGACTGGGGCCGCATCGTGGCGCTCTACGACGCGCTGCTGCAGATCGCCCCGTCACCCGTCGTGCAGTTGAACCGGGCCGTCGCCGTCGCCATGAACGACGGCCCGGCCGCGGGGCTGGCAATCCTCGACAGTCTGGACGACTTGCCTCAGGTACCGAGCATCCGCGGCGAGATGCTGGCACGGCTCGGACGGCACGCCGATGCCGCCGCCGAGTTCGAACACGCTGTAGCCCTGACCGACAACGAACGGGAGCGAGACGTGTTGACGCAAAAGATGATCCGGGCCCGCTGTCTTCTGCCGCGGGCGGGCGGCAATTAGCCGTTGCGCGATTTTATGTCCTGCTGCGCCGCCTGATTCGTTGCGTCGGTCGGCGGTTAGGGTTGGTACCACCACCAGTCCGCGAGTTCCCCGGTCGGTCCGGAATACGGTGCGACGGTCGGTGGGGACGTGGTTGTCGGCAGTAGTTAATCTACCCCGTACTATTTACCCCGTGACAGGGTGGCGGACGCCTGCGATCATGCAGCGTTGTCAGGCTAGAGTTGGCTAGGCACGGCCGGTTCAGAACCCCTAGGTCGTTCAAGTTTGACTGCATAGGCAGCTTGGCGTTGTGGTCGAGGGGTGCGGGCCTTGCCGATCAGAACGGGTCAACCTCGCCAAGACCCGAGCGTTATCCTCAAGTACGGGGCCGCCCCTTCATTACGGTCGGTGTCTCCAGTGGCACCGGCAGCGTCAACAGACTCGACAGAGTTCGCGACATCAATCGGACGTGGTAGCCGCCGATACTTCGCCCGGGGATCTCCTGACTCGTGGCCTTCCATGGCAACAAGTGTCCCGAAGCTCCCAACCACCCGTCAACCAGTCGCGTTGTCGCTGTGCAGCACTTCACGTAGGTCGGGGCACATTTCGGCCAGAGCACTGCCAGCCTCATCGACCATGTTGGCAGCCCTGTTGACATTCGCCTCCACGTCGGATGGTTCCTGAGTTGGCCGGTTCACTGCGTCGCGCTGCGTGTGCGCTGCCAGCGCCGCACCATCGGCCCACTTCGTAAGCTGGTCGCTCAACGCTGGCGTCGAGACGGAATCTACTGCGGCGCACAGCTTGTCGCTCATTGCTGTCGCGATCGGCAATCGCAAGGAGCCCGCTTTACTCGCGCGTCTCTGGGGCCGTGTCGGTCGCGGTGTTGGCTGATGTAACCATCGCTGCCCACTGGTTTGCGAGAGGATCGACGGCAGCGCAGTCACACTCCGATGCGAGTATCTGCCTGTTCTCCTGGACCACCCACATAATCGCAATTGCGCTGCACACAACGAGAAAGACCGCTGTCAACAGCCATGGCCAGCGCCGCCGGATCATCATTATTCAGCCGCATGTCCGACGATCGTGGGCCCTGGGTTGGCAAGTCGCCGCTCCTGAGTCCATCCGGCCTCAGAGTCGGGTTGGGCTCAGAAACGGGGGACTCGCCACTCGAAATCGAGTGCGGCCTGGCCGTCCAAGACCGTCTGCTGGGCCGCATGGAGCAGAATTCCCAGCTCAGCGCCGGACAGATGGGTGTGAGACTAAACGAGACACCACGACGTGGGGCGATGCAGCAGAGGAGTGGCGGTTTGAAGGCTGTCTCAGATCTCTAGAAACGAGACGGGACCCTTACAATTCGATTTCCGGGGCTATTCCCAGAAGGGTGGGCGGCCTTGTTGGAGCCAGGTTTTCCAGGTTTGTTCCCAGGCTTTGGGATCAATGTTGGGGAGGTTGGTGACGGTGAGGTTGGTCAGGTGGGGTGCGGTGAGGACAGGTCGGGTGTCGGAGAGCTTTTTGAGGTCGTCGATGATGAGGTCCGTGAGGTCGGTCAGTGCTGTCATGTCGGGTAGGTCGGTGATCTCGCGTAGGTGGTAGAGCTGTAGGTGGCGCAAGCTGGTGACGTGGGAGATGGGACTGAGGTCCGATAGTGCCCCGACTTTGAAGAATGACAGTTTCTCCAGGCGTGTGTCAGCGACAGCGCTGATGTCGGTGATGCTGCCGCGGTTCATGTAGAAGGTGTGCAGGCTGGCCGGCAGGAAGCCCAGGCCCGGGAGTTTGCGGGCGTATCCCAGGCTCAAGGTGGTTAGGTTGGGCAGCGTTTTGAGGGTGTGGAGGTCACGGACTTGGCCGTCGAGCATCAGATAGTCGAGTCCGGTGAGTTCCCTGATCGGCGTGGCCGACAGTGGTTTCGGGCTTTTGAAGATCCGCAACCGTACGCAGGCGTTCAAATGTTGCAGACCGTCAAGAGATTTCAGATAAAACAGATTGCAAGCGAATCGCCGCAGGCTCGGGAAAAAACGCAGAAACTCCAGATCAGTGATCGGGTGTTCGACGAACGGACGGGAACTCCACTCCGGCGTTTCAAGCTGTGAAACATAGAGTTCTTTGTCTGGGCTTTCACTAAGTAACTCGGCCACCTTCTGGTAGTCACCATCGCTGAGCGGTTCGACGATCGACACCCCTGGGCAGTTTGGCGACAGCGGTGCCAGCATCTCATCGGTCAGCGGCGAGGCGACCTCTCGGTAGCCTTCGTCGCTGCCTGAAGTGGTGTCGACCACCAACGTTTCTCCTATTCCGTCACGAGCAAATCCAAAGCGGGCCGCGGCCGATTCAACAGTAGCCTGGACGTCAACGACTTGCCGCTCACGATTGCAAACTCGCCATCGATTACTTGGGCTTTTTGTGGTGTTTCTTGCTCTTCTTCTTTTTCTTTTTCTTCTTGTCTTTTTTCTTCTTATCGGAATTTTTCTTGTCGTCGTTTCTTTTCCCGCCACCTTTAGACTTAGTGGCGGAGGGCGTATCGGATTGCGAGGTGGCGTTGTTGGCTTCGCGCGCCCTGCCGACCGCGGTGTCACGGTGTTGAGACGCGGTGGCCTGGGTGCTCGCCTGCGCTTGATCGTTGCGCATAGCGGCTTGCGGTCGCAGGTTGGGAGACCGAATCACCCCGTCCGGCGGCTCACCATGAACACGAACGTGTTCCCGGATTATCCTTCGGGAGTCCTGTCCGACATATTTTTGGACTGCCGCCCATTCCTCGGGTGTTTTGTCGCCTTTGCCGGCGGGGCCGTTGCATCGAGCACACAGAATCTGGACGTCTTCACCGTTCTCGCCACCGGTGCCGCCGCGCGATTTCGGTGCATCTTTATGGTCGAACTGGGCACGGTCCGGCGGAATCTTGTCTCCCCGTATCGTCTTGCCTTCCTGCCGGAAAACCCGCTGGCCACAGTCGGGGTTCTCGCAGCGCAGATTGCCGTCAGGACTCTTCGACACCCGGTCAGCGGTGACCTGATCCTTAACTTTCGGCGTGATGTCCTTGCCGTCGGTGGCTGGCTTGGGCTTAGCCGCGTCGGGAACCGGTAGGTCAGGGCCGGCCGGGCAGTTGTGGACCAGGACCGATGCGGTTGGGGTGGTGATGTAGAAGGTGTGGGTGGTCTCGATGGTGAGGTCCCACATGTCAGCGTCACCGGCCACCGGGGCGGCCGATTTGACCTGCGCGGCAGCGCCATTGGGTGTGTACAGCGCGTCGCCGTGGCGCAGGTCTTTCGCGTCAATCCAGCCGGGCCCGTAGGCGTTGGTGGGTGTGGTGCTCGCCGCCAGCACGGTGGTGGTGCTGTCCGCGCGGGTGGGGCTGTAGAAGGGGTGCCCGCTGGTGGTGTTGATAACTGCCGAGTCGCCGGCATCGTTGGTGATGGTCAGGTCGAGCAGGTCGGTGTCGTGGTTGACCAGCACCGCCTGCACGGTCTGCGGCCCGGACTGGCCCGAGACTGGATCGGTGGACCACACCCGATCCCCGACGCGCAGCTGGCTGATGGGTCGGTTGGTGCCGTCAGCGAGCAGTACCAATGTGTCCGGGGTGAACGACTGCCCCGCGCACGGAACCTCAGCGGGCCTAGCGGCCGGCGGCGCGTTCGGCGCTTTGGGTGAAACTCCCGGTGTCACTGGTGGTTTCGCGGTACCTGCGGCTGCGATGTCGTCGGCGAGTTGTGTGGGTGGGGTGGGGGTGGTTTTGGCGATGTCGATGACGTCGTCGGTGTGTTTGGTGAGTTGTTCGGCGGCGAGTTCGGCGCCTTCTTTGACGGCTTTTTTGGCCGCGCCTTGTGGGGTGATCATGGAGGCCACACCGAGCACGTTGGAGGCGATGCCGAGGGTTTGGTTGTCTGGCAGTGCGGCGGCGGCGATGTCGACAGCGGCACTGGAGATGTTGACGGTGGCCGAGGCGATCATGGCAGCACCGGCAGGGCCACCGACCCCGGTGACAGCCAACGCGACACCGCCGACGAGCATGGCTGACTCCAGGGGGTTTTCTTTGACGAACCCGCCCACGGCTTTCGCGCCGGAGACGGTAGCCGAGGCGGCGGTGGAGGCCGCCGAGGTCACGCTGTCGGCGACGGAGCTGACCGCGCTGGTGACCGAATCGAACAATCCTGCTGGCAGCGGAGCGCTGCCGGGTCCGCCGACATGGAGGGGCGGATCAACGTAGACCGGCCAGGTGGTGTGCGGTTGGGGGTCGATGACCTCGGCCAACACGTAGAGCTGCGGGGCGAATTGTTTGACCACATACGAGGACGGCACCAGTTTTCCGGTGGCGTCGCGGGTTTCGGCCGGCGAGAACATGCCGACGGTCTCCGCGGTCGGGGTCGCCTTGTTGATGGTCAGATAACCGTTGGTGTGGGCCAGCATGACGGTGTCGGCGGGGGTGCGCACGAAGGTGGTGACCATCCGAGGCCCGCCCGGGTCGCTGATGCGCGCGACGGTGCGGGTGCCGGTGGCGGTGTTTTCGGCCAGCATGTCGAAGCCGGCACCGGCATTCGGATAGACGACCTGCCCACCCGCGGTGTGCTGAGCGTTGCCCAGCCCACCAGGCAGCACCACCTGCACTGGCCCGGCCGGAGTCTGGGCGGTCAGCCCGGCCACCGGGGCGTCGGGCAGACCCGCGCGGCGCTGCTCGGGCGAGACACTCAGATCAGAGCCGACCGACGATTCCGTGAACGCAGCGACCGCTGCCTCGGCGAACCCGTCGGCCGCCGACACCGCGGTAGCCATCTGATCAACCCGTTGCGACGGTGCCGGTGCGACCAGTTGCAGCCCGCCGACGGTGACTGCCACCGCGCACAACGCGGCCAGCCAACGCGCCGGCCACCCCGACCACGCACTGTGCCGACCGGCGCGTAGGAAGTTTCCTGCACCCGCAATCCAGCTACCACCGTCCCGCATGCGATCCCCCGTTCAGCAATCTTGTCAAGAATCAGACAGCTATCGCTTCTCCTGCTTGACGGGACTGTAAGCGGCACCGGCAATAACCGTCAATTACCAGGCATGATGCCAAGCAGCGCAACCGGCCGAACGTTAGGTAGTTTTCCGAATTGGCAAATTAACCCGGCCGGTCCTGACCTGCATTCAGCTACTCAAAGAACCGATGCATCAGCGAGCGTGTGAGCGTTCCGAGTGAATTTGCTCACAGCCGTGTAAAGACTTACAGCGTGGTTCACGTTGAATGGCGAGGTGGCTGCGATTCGCACAACCCGCACAGGTGCCACGACTGGGGACTGTTGAATCCCCGCCCTGGATCAAGCTATCGCGTCGCGGCCCTGGTATGTGCTGAGCATTTGGTGGCGCGTGTCGATCAGGCGGGGATACAGCGACCAGTAGACCGTGAGGCCCGACCAGATCACTATCAGGAAGACTTCCCGCAGCACGACCGGACGTGCCGCGATACACACTTGCACTACCTGGTTGACGAGGAGAAAGCCGCACAGCCATGGCATCCAACGGCGCAGGCCGTTGAGGCCGCGCGACTGAACCCCGGTCAGCTGCGCTGCCGCCTGGCGAATCGCTGGATCAGACGGAACCGGTCCCGTCCCGACCGCCCTGGTGACACTGCGATAGTCCTGCGGGGAAACGCTTTCCAGGCACGCACGGATCGAGGCACGGCCACGCGGGGAGGCGACCGCCAAGCAGAGGTCTGGGTGATCGACCGCTCCGTGTCTGGGTGATCGACCGCTCCGGGTCGGGGTCGGGGTGTGGTTCCAGTTTCACCGCGGTCCGCAACTGAGTGACGGTGGCGAACGCGGCCAACTCGGCATAATGCGCATCGGAGCCATCGGCGGCGCGTTCAGCGAGCACCCCGACCTGATCCAACGACAACCGCCCCCTCGCGTAACCGTCAAGACAGTAGGGGAATTCCTCAGCCCGGCGGGCGACCGCGAGCATGATTTCGGCATTGTGCGGGGTGATGCCGGTCTTCCACGCCACCCAAGCCTTGACCGAGCGGGCACCGGTCAACCCGCACAACTCGTCACGATCCATCTCCGCGACAAGGTCCACAATCTGCCCGTCGATCGCATTGCGCTGACCACACAGCTCCGCCAACTGCGCACACAACCTCTCCAACCGCTCCCTGGGACTCACTCCAGAAGCCAAAGACGTTGTGGTCGTGGACATAACACCATTATCACAAGGGGCACCGACAAAAACTGACCGGCTGAATGGCGCATCAGATGTCTACGAAGCCGACGAGTTTGCCTGCCGCACCCGGAATTCGCCACAGTGACGCTCGAGGAGTTCAGCCACGGCCGCTGTAGCGGCCCGCAAGGCACCGCCGTCCGACGCGGCCATCCGCACCACCCAGCCTGCCGCGTTCGGCAGATCGCTCACGCCGACATAGACCGCCCCTGGATCAGTGAGCGATTCTAAGACGGGTATCTGGGCCGTCATCGCCCTATCGAACCCGGTCCCCAGCAGGTAGACGGTCCCAAACGCGGTGGGAGCCCGCCGAACCCGCGGCATCGCGTTCAGCAGCTGCGCGTCCAGCGCCAGCAGCGTCCCGTCCGGAGCCGAGACCGCGACGCGTGATTCGTAGCCGCCGAACACGTTGTCGGTCAGATCGGGGTGCAGCACCATGGAGTCGGCCAGCACGGCCCAGCCACCCGACTCGACGACCACCTGCGTGTGCTGACGGTAACGGGCGTGCGGCGTGAGGATGCGCGGCGATGGGTCGAGCAGCAGCCGGCTGGTTCCATCCACCCGTACAGACGTGTCCTCGACGGCCGCTACACCGCCCTCAATCCCGCTGACCGTCGTGGCGCCCTGGCCGCGCACCGTGACCCAGCCGCCGTCGACGACACTCACGCGCTGCGCGACGACGTCGCCGGGGATGATGGTGCCCGCGGCATTCTGGATGGTCACCGACCCTCGGCCCGGCCGGGCCGCGTCGGCGAACACTCGGCCGACCAACAGTGGCCACCGGTAGCGGCGTCGGGTCAGGACGGTGCGCCCAGCCACACCGGCGAACACGAGGTCGAGCGCGGTGTTCACACGAACAGCACTTCGCGGTCAAGGACGTCCATCACGGCGTCGACACCCTGTCCGCCGCGCGCGCTGATCGCGACAACGGGCCGCCCGCCGCGAACTTCGTCGGCTTCCTGGCACATCAACGACAGGTCGACCCCGACGTGCGGCGCCAGGTCGACCTTGTTGATGACCAGCAGATCACAGCGCAATACGCCGGGCCCACGCTTGCGCGGGATGTCGTCTCCACCGGCCACGTCGATCACGAACAGCCAGTAGTCCACGAGATCCCGCGAGAACGTCGAGGCCAGATTGTCACCACCGGATTCGAGCAGAATCAGCTCGGTGTCCGGGAATTCGGCTTCCAGCGCGTCGGCGGCCGCCATATTCAGCGACGGGTCCTCGCGGATGACAGTGTGCGGGCATCCTCCGGCCTCGACGGCCCGCACCCGGCGAGGGTCGATCAGCCCTGACCGCCGGATCCGTTCAGCGTCCTCGATCGTCACCAGATCGTTGGTGATCACCGAGACCGACCGACCGCGGTGGGCGAACGCCGCGAGCAGCGCCTCGACGAGTGCGGTCTTGCCGGACCCGACCGGGCCCCCGATACCGATGCGGGCCGCTCTCAGAGCCACGGTCATCGCAGCAGGTACTTTCTCGAAAATGACAGTGTAGCAGCTGGTTCCGCGGTCAGGAGGACACCGTCGGCGCGGACGTCGAAGGTGCGGGCATCCACCTCGACGTGCGGCACAGCGTCATTGCGGACCATTTCCTTTTTGCGCAAGCCGCGCACCGACTTGATCGGCAGCACGTTCTTGCGCAGGCCGAGTCGTTGCGGAACACCCGCGTCGAGTGCGAGCCTCGACATGAATACGAATCCCAGTTCTGCGGCGGCGTCCCCGAGGGCGCCCCAGTTGGGGCGTTGCAGGATCGGTTCCGACGACGAGATGGAGCCGGCCGCGTCGCCGAGTGCGGCCCACGTGACGAAGCCATTCTTGAGCACGGCCTTGGGTTTAACACCGAAGAACGCGGGATCCCAGATGACCAGGTCGGCGACCTTGCCGGCCTCGACCGAACCGATGTGAGCGTCGGCACCCACCGAGATGGCCGGATTGATCGTCAGTTTCGCGATGTAGCGCTTGACACGTTCGTTGTCGGCGGCCGCGGTGGTCTCATCCGGCAACCGCCCAACCCGCTGCTTCATCACGGCGGCGAGCTGCCAGCAGTTGGTGATGTTCTCGGCCACCCGGCCCATGCCTTGGGTGTCGCTGCCGAAGATCGAGATGGCTCCCATGTCGTGCAGAAAGTCCTCGGCCATCATGGTCTGCGGCCGGATCCGTGCCTCAGCGAACGCAATGTCCTCCGGCGCTTCCCAATTCATGAGATGTGCCACCATGGTCATCGGCACGCCCTCATCAAGACCACCCAACGTGTAGGGATTAGTCGGGTTTGTGGTGCCGGGGATGACGTTGTCGTAGCTGACGCACCGGATCAGATCCGGCGCATGCCCGCCGCCCGCACCTTCCACGTGGTAGAGGTGGATGGTCCGGTCACCGACCGTCGACATCGTTGTCTCGGAGAACCCGAACTCGTTGATCGAATCGGTGTGCAGGTGCACCGCGAAGTCCGCGGAATCGGCTGCCTCAAGGGTCTTGTCAATGATGGCCGGCGACGCCCCGAAATCCTCGTGGATCTTGACCGCGCCGGCGCCGGCCGCCACCATCTCCAGAACAGCGGACGGATCCGAGGAGCCCCGCCCGAACGGGACGTAGTTCATCGGGGTGTACTCGCCGGCTTTGAGGAACAACCCGAGATTGCGCGGCCCGCCCGTGGCGACCTCGAACGACGGGCCGAGCGATCCCCCGATGAGCGTGGTGGTTCCCGTCGACAGTGCGTGCTCGGTCTGCTGCGGGGAGATCAGATGCGCGTGGGTCTCGATCGCCCCCGCGGTGACGATCATCCCCTCGGCGGGAATCGGGGTGGTACTGGTGCCGACGACCAGTCCCGGGGTCACGCCGGGCATGGTGTCGGGGTTGCCCGCCTTACCCAGGCCGACGATCCTGCCGTCCCGAATGCCGATGTCGCATTTGATGACTCCAGATATCGCGTCGATGACGAGTGCATTGGTGATGACATAGTCGAGGGCGCCGTCGGCCGACTTCGACGACGGCCGGTACCCCTCGCCGTCGCGCACCGCCTTGCCCGCCCCACTGACCAATTCGAAGCCCGGGACCGTATGGTCATGTTCGACCTCGACAAACAGATCCGAGTCCGCGAGGCGGACCCGGTCGCCCGTGGTGGGTCCGAACATCCTGGCGTAGGAACGCCGATCGATGGTTGTCATAGTGCCGCCTCGCGTGCTCCGTCGGCATCCAGCGGACCGTTGACCCGCCCCGAGAACCCGTGGATGACCCGGTCCCCTGCCATCGGCACCAGCGTCACCTCGACCGGGATGCCCGGTTCGAATCGGACACCTGCGCCGGACGCGACGTCCAGTTTGTGGCCCCACGCGGCCCGACGGTCGAACTCCAGCGCAGAGTTGACCTCGAAGAAATGTGACTGGCTCCGAACCTGGATGTCGCGGTCCCCGCGGTTGACGACGGTCAGGGTGATCCGCTCGACCCCACCGAACAGCTCGACCGGATCGTCGCCCACGATGACCTCACCCGGCCGAATATGATCGTCACCTGGGGTAATCGGGTCGACCAATGTCACGAGCTTGGTGCCGTCCAGGAACGGCGCGTCCACCATCACGATGCGCACCAGATCGGGCACGCCCGGTTCACACTGCCCGGCCTCCAGTAGCGATGTGGCGCGGTCGATCACCTCGTCGTAGGCCAGGTTTTTGCGGGCCGCGAGCATGACCACATCGGTCAGCAACGCCACCGCCTCCGGATGGCTCAGCAGGATGCCCTCGCGCAGGTTGCGCCGGGCCAGTTCCGCCGCGGCGAAGACGGTCAGCCGCTCCAGTTCGGTGGGCGTCAAATTCACATGGGCTCCTTCGGAATGCGAACGGTTAGCTGGCGAACAGCCGCACGCCGTCACCGCGGCGCTGGGCCGCGATGTCGGCGTAGGCCGTGAAGGCACTTGGGCGTTCAGGCGGCTCCGCGTTGAGCACGTCGAGCACCAGCGGGGTCAACGCGGTCACCACGCGCTGCGCACCGAGGTGCCCACAGATGCCGAGTCGCAGTGCAGCACCGGTGATTCCGGAAAGCACCTGCCACGCGGCCACGGTCTCGGCCGTCCGCAGGGTCAGACCGGCGGCCCTGAAACACACAGCTTGTGCCACCGCCAGGTGGCCCGGCGCGATCCCGGCCAGCACTCGCGCCCGGTAGTCGGCCACCACGGGATCGATGACGGCCGCGCAGGTCGCCAGCATGGCCGCACCACTGCGACGCGAGGCCTCCCGTAAGACCGACAGCGTCGCGACGGCCTCGGCGAAGGCATCGGCGTCGGCCGGGTCGGGCTGGGCCCAGGCTTGCCGCAGGACCACCCGATCACACCGGTGCCACCGGCCGATGAGCTGTTCGGCGGCGAACGCCGCGACGTCGTCCTCGTCGCACACCCACCCGTCGCGGTGGGAGCCTTCAAGCCCCGACGAGAAGGCAAACCCGCCGGACGGGAACGCGCTGTCGCCGAACCGGATCGCGGCGAACAACTGCGCCGGGTCTGTCATGGCACTTCGATGCGGCCGCTGTCGAGCAGGTCGGCGACGCGGGCGGTGTAGTCGGCGGCCGGCCCCTCCAGGTGGACCACCAATGTGTCGTCGCGCTGGCCGACCTTCCAGTGCAGGTGTCCGGCAAGGAATCCCAGCCGCAGCGCGGACGCGGGATCGGCGGCCCGCAGGGTAAGGGTCCGCGGCGCCCCGGCGCGCACCACCACGGCACGATCGGCCTCCAACAGCAGGACCGCACCGTCGGCGAGGCCGGTGTCCCGTGACAGCACCACGGCGTAGTCGGTGCCGGCATCCGAGGTCACCCGTAGCCGCTTGCGATCGAGGTCATGCGTGTCCAGGTGGATGTACTCGACGGCCCGGTGATGACGCAGCTCGTGTAACCGGGCCGCGACATTCCCGTCGGTCACCCACCCGACGATGCCATCAAGGATCCGCGGACCCGCCATCTACGCGACTTTCTCCCGGACCGGAGCGATCCTGCCGACGACATCGCTCGCCTGTTCCAATGCGTAGCCGAACTGCAGGATCTCGGGCTCGGCGAACGGCTTACCGAGGATCTGCACACTCAGCGGCAACCCTTCGGTGGTGAAGCCCGACGGCACCGACAGCGACGGCAGACCGGTGACGTTCGCCGGTGCCGACAGGCGCACATAGGCGGCCGTCGCAGCCTCGACCGAGCCGTCGGCCCACCGCACGAACGGATCCGAGCGCAGCGTCGCCGGCGCGACGACGGTGGGCGCGACCAGGACGTCGATCGAGGCGAACATATCCTTCCATGCGGCCTGGATCAGCGTGCGCAACCGCAACGCGTTGACGTAGTCGGTGGCCAGCTGCGCCGCCCCGATCTCCAGCAGCGTGCGCACCTCATCGGTGTACTTCTCGGGCGAGTTGCGCAGGTAATCCTGGTGGTAGGCGGTGGCTTCGGGCATCATGATGGCCCACTCGGTTGGGGTGATGTGCTCGGCAATCGGAATCTCGACCTCGACCAACTCGGCGCCGAGTCCCTCGAACTTCGCGGCCGCGGCCGTTGCGGCCGCGGCCACCTCCGGGTCGACCTGATCGGTGAAGAAGTTGACGGGGATACCGATCTTCTTGCCGGCCACCCCGGCGTCGATGCCGGTGACCATGTCCGGCACCGGAAGATCGGCTGTGCCAGGGTCGCGACGGTCATATCCGGATATTGCGGACATCACGAGTGCCGAGTCGATCACGTTGCGGCTAAGCGGCCCCACATGATCGAGCGACCACGACAGCGAGGTGACGCCGACCCGCGAGGCCCGACCGAACGTCGGCTTGAGCCCGACCGTCCCGCACAGGGCCGCCGGGATCCGGATCGACCCGCCGGTATCGCTGCCCAGTG
Organism: Mycobacterium sp. NPDC003449; assembly: GCF_053588415.1. NCBI lineage: Bacteria > Bacillati > Actinomycetota > Actinomycetes > Mycobacteriales > Mycobacteriaceae > Mycobacterium > Mycobacterium sp. NPDC003449. The sequence continues at coordinate 46,590 of NZ_JBSFPX010000011.1, read as the reverse complement.
CGACATGTACGACACCTGCGGCCACCGCGGCGCCCGATCCTCCGCTCGATCCGCCCGGCGTACGATCCGGTGCCCACGGGTTGCCCGTCGTGGGCGTGGTCGCTCCATAGGCGAATTCGTGCGTATGGGTCTTGCCGATCATCACCATCCCGGCGTCATACAGCTTGGCGACGGACGCCGAATCGGCCTCGGGCACATAGTCTGCCCGCTGCGCCGAACTCGACGTCGTCTTGACTCCGGCGGTGTTGTACAGATCTTTCACCCCGAGCGGAATCCCGTGCAGCGGACCGCGGTAGCCACCTGCACCGATCTCTTCTTCGGCGATCCTGGCCTGCTCGAGCGCGATTTCCGGTGTGGTGGTGACGAACGCTCCGAGGGCGGGCTCGACTTCATCGAGCCGGGCGAGCGAAGACTGGACAACCTCGACCGGTGAGACCTCCTTGGTGCGGATCTTCTCGGCCACCTCGATCAACGGGAGTTCATAGAGTTTCAACGTCATTCCTCTCTCGTCAGGACCAGTGGGCTTTGAAGCCGGCCGCGGGCACGGTCTCCCCGAGTCCGGGCGTGGATACCTGCCGGATCAATGCCAGCGTCGACAAATAGGTTTCGTGATCGGCTGCGATGTGTTCGGCCGATACCGGCAGCTCTGCATACTCGAACACTGCGGCCACCTGGGTAGCCGACGGGCTGAAATTGCTGTCTGACATGGACTCTCCTTATATATCGGGGGTTCTGTCGACATAGTCGACGAGGGCTTCGAACGCTCGTCCGGCACCCAGGACAGTTGCGTCGGCGCCGGGGCGGCCCATGAGCTGCAGGCCGACCGGTAGGCCGTCACCGCCGAAGCCGGCGGGCACGGTCAGTGCGGGCATGCCGGTGACGTTGGCAGGTACGGTCAATGCATTGACGCCCGCGAGCACCGTGACCGACCGGCCGCCAAGTTCGATATGGGTGGACCCGTACGGTGGCGCGGTCATCGCGATCGTCGGCGAAATCAGCACGTCGACACCCGAATCGAACACGGCCTGCATACCGGCGATCACCGCGGCACGCGCCCGCAGCGCGTCGAGGTATTCGACTCCGGTGTAGGCCGCGCCGACCCGCAACGCCTCCCGGACATCCGGTGCGAACCTGTCGCGCCGGGTGCCGACCTGCTCAGCGTGCCAGGCCGCGGACTCGACACCGCAGACCACATCGACTACCGCGGGGCACAACTCGACATCGGCGAATTCGACGGATCTGATCACGGCGCCGGCGTCTTCGAGGGTGTGTACGCCGTCGGCGAACACGGCGGCGACGTCGGGGGCAAGCCGGTCACAGAAGTACCTCTCGGCCACACCCACGGTTAGGCCGGCCAGCCCGCGGTCGAATTCGGCACGCAGGTCGCCGACAGCGGTGGGCGAACTGTACGGATCCTCCGGGTCGTAGCCTGCGATGGCCTCCAGCAGCGCCACGGTGTCGTCAACCGTACGGCCCAGCGGTCCCGCATGGTCAAGGGTGAAGCTCAGCGCGCTCACTCCACTCCGGCTGACCATTCCGTATGTCGGCTTGTGCCCGGTGACGCCGCACAGCGCCGCCGGGATGCGGATCGAGCCACCCGTATCGGTGCCCAGGCCCGCCGTCACGATTCCCGCCGCGATCGCGGCGCCGGTTCCTCCGCTCGAACCACCCGGGATCCGGTCGAGCGACCATGGGTTGCGGGTCGGCGGTGTGTTCACCCCGTAGGCGTATTCGTGCGTTGTCGCCTTGCCGAGGATGATCGCACCGGCATCACGCAGACGGCGCACCGTGTGCGCGTCCCGGGCCGCCGGGCGGTCCGGGCTGCCGAGAGAGCCGTTGCCGGTGCGGTACCCGGCGACATCGTAGATATCTTTCACGACAACCGGTATCCCCCACAGCGGACCCGGCGGCGTGGCGGGCCGGCGCCGTTCCGCGGCCTGGAGGGCGTCGTCGGCGAACACCTCGGCGAAAGCGTGGATCTTGTCGTCGACGCTGTAAATCCGGGCCAATGCGCCGCGGACCAGGCCGACGGGCGTGAGTTCACCGTCGTCGATCCGGGTTCGCAGCTCCGGAATGGTCGGGTTGGTCAGCGATTCGGTCACGCGATCACTCCGGTCAATTCGGGTTCCAGTACCGCGTCGACCAGCTTGCGGGTGATATCGGTGGCGGGTGCCGTGAGCAATCGGTCCACCGGGCCGGTCTCCACCAGCCTGCCGTGGTCGAGCACACCGGCGTGCTCACACATGTGCTCGACCAGTGCGAGATTGTGGGTGATCAGCAGCATCGTGAGTTTGCGCTCCCGCTGAAGGTCTTTGAGCAGGTTCAGAATCTGTGCCTGCACCGAGACGTCGAGCGCGGCCGTCGGCTCGTCGAGCACCACGAAATCCGGATCGGTGATCAGCGCCCGGGCAATGCCGAGCCGCTGCCGTTGGCCGCCCGAGAACTCGTGGATGTAGCGGTCATAGTGCGAGGGCAACATGCCTACCCGGTCAAAGAGCTCAAGCACCTTCGTCCGGGCGTCACCGGGTAATGCCATCCGAAAAAGCTTGAGCGGATATGCAATCTGGGAACCCACACTGCGTCTCGGGTTGAATGCGGAGCCGGAATCCTGGAACACGATCTGAACTTGCCGACGGTAGCGGCGCATATCCAGATCGGACAGGCCGACAAGTTCGTTGCCGTCGAACGTCACCGATCCCGACGTCGGCTTCTCCAGCCCGAGGATCATCCGACCGGTGGTCGTCTTACCCGAGCCGGATTCGCCGATCAGCCCGTAGGTTTCGCCGGCGAGGATATCAAGGCTGACCGAGTCGACCGCGACGAACTCGCTGCGCTTGCCGTCCTCACCGCGAACGGCGAAAACCTTTTTCAAATCGGTGACGGCGACTTTCGGTTCACTATGCGACATCGGACTTCTCTTTCGTGGTGTCGCCGTGGAACTCGAACAGCCGGCGGTCCGCCCGCGGAATGGACCTGGCCGTGTCGGTGAGGTGCAGACGCGGCACTGCACGCATGAGTCCCTGCGTATAGGGATGGCGGGGATTGTTGAGCACCTGAGCCGCGGTACCCGACTCCAGAACATCCCCGCGGCGCATCACGGTGACATCGGTGCACACGTGCGCGACCACACCGAAATCGTGGGTCACCAACAGGATCGAGGTGCCCAGTTCCCGGTTGATCTCGACCAGCAGGTCGAGGATCTGCTTCTGCACGGTCGCGTCGAGCGCGGTGGTCGGCTCGTCGGCCAGCAGCAGTTCCGGCCGGCACGCCAGCGCGATGGCGATCACCACGCGCTGACGCTGTCCCCCCGACAGTTCATGGGGGTAGGCCTTCATCCGGCGCTTCGGGTCGGGTAGCGCCACCAGCTCCAGCGCTTCGAGCGCCTTGGTGCGGGCGGTGGCCCTGTCCACCTTCTGATGCAGCCGGATCACTTCGATGAGCTGCGCTCCGATGGTGAACGACGGGTCGAGAGCCGACAGCGCATTCTGGGAGACCAGCCCGATATGCGACCCGCGGATGGCACGCATCTGCCGGTCGGTCTTGTCGAGCAGATTGTCACCGCGGAAAAGGATCTCGCCACTGGTGATACGCGCCCGGTTGGACCCGAGCAGGCGCAGGACGGCCAGCGAGGTCACCGACTTGCCTGATCCCGACTCGCCCACCAGACCGAGGATTCCGCCGTTGCGCACCGCGATATCGGCGTTTTTCACCGCGTGCACCACGCCGGTGTCGGTGTGGAAGTCGACCGTCAGGTTCTTGACGTCCAGTGCCGCGTGAGTTTCTACGGTCATCAGCTGGTCTGCTTTCGCGGATCGAGGGCGTCGCGGATGCCGTCGCCGATGAGGTTGAAGGCGAGCGAGACGACGAGAATGACCAGACCCGGGATGGTCGCGACGTGGTAGATGCCTTCCAGCAGCACGTTCTTGCCGTCGGCCGTCATGATGCCCCAGTCCGGGGTGGGCGGGATGACGCCGACGCCGAGGAAGCTCAACCCGGAGGCGACGACGATCATCAGGCCGCACAGCGTGGTCGCATACACGAGTAGCTGCACGACGACGTTCGGCATGAGTTCGCGGAACATCAGCAGCACCGGATTGGCCCCGTAGGCGCGCGCCGCCTCGGTGTAGTCCTTTCCGGCCTCCTGCACGGTGGCGGTATAGGCGACGCGAGCCATGTACGGGATCAAGGTGATTCCGATCGCGAGCATGACATTTCCCAGCCCCGCCCCGAGCACCGCCGACAACGCGATCGCCAGCAGCACGAGCGGGAAGGCGAACAACACGTCCAGCACCCGCATCAGCACCTCACCGGCGCGGCTGCGTTTGAACCCGGCGAACAGACCGATCAGCAACGCCAGCGGGAACACCACCACGATCGGCACCACAGCCACCGTCAGTGAGTTGCGTCCGCCATAGAGCAGGCGGGTCCAGATGTCGCGGCCCTGCCCGTCGAGCCCAAGCCAGTGCCCCTCGGTCCCGATCCCGGCGAGCCGGTTCACGGGGTCGCCCGCGGTGGGACTGTACGGCGTGAGCAGCGGCGCAGAAATCGAGGCCAGCGCAACCAGCGCGAGCACAACCAGCGACAACACCGCTATCCTGTCGCGGCTGAACGCACGGACGGCCAAACGCCACTGTGGTTTCGGGGTATCGGATTCGGCGGGCAGATGACCGCCGGCCGAGGACCGGCGGACTTTCAGGAATTCCCGGCCCATGCCCGCGGCGCCGGCGAGGGTACTCATGCTCCGACCTTTCTCCTGGTACGCGGATCGAGCAGACCGACCGCGCCGTCGGCGATCAGATTGATGATCACGAAGGCCAGCGCGATGAACAGCACACCGGCCTGCACGACGGGGATGTCACGTTGTGTGATCGACGTGTAGAGCTGCTGACCGAGACCCGGCCAGCCGAAGACGACTTCGACGAACACCACGCCCCCGAGCAGATAGCCCACCTGCAGACCGATGATGTTGACGATGGGCGGCAACGCATTACGGAGCGCATGACGCCACAGCACCGAGTTGGTCGACAGGCCGGACGCGCGCAGGGTGCGGATGTAGTCCTGCTGCAGAATGTCGATCATCACGCTGCGGGTCATCCGGGCCACCACCGCGAGCGGCACGAGCGCGGCCGCGATCGCCGGAAGGATCAGGTGGGCCAGCAGATCTCCGAATCCTCCAGGGAATCGAGGGTTGTACATACCCGAGGTAGGCAACCAACCGAGGGTGATCGCGAAGACGCCGATGAGCAGCAGGCCGAACCAGTACACGGGGACGCTCGCGCCGGCCAGCGAGATGACCATAGAGGCACGGTCGAAGATGCTGTACTGCTTGTGCGCAGCAATGACCCCGAGCGGCAGCGCCACCACGATGCACAGCAGCAGCGCAGCGACGGTGAGGATCATGGTGTTGGCGAACCGCGGCACCATGATGTCGGTGACCGGTGCGTTGACCGTCAGGGACCGGCCCAGATCGCCCCGCAGCAAACCACCGAGATAACTGAAGAACTGCACGGGCAGCGACCGATCCAGACCGAGTTCGGTCCGCAGCGCGGCCACCGCCTCGGCCGTCGCCCCCGAACCGAGGATGGTCACGGCAGGGTCGCCCGGTACCAGTTGCAGCAGCAGGAATACGACCAAGCTGACTCCGAACAGTACGAGAACTGTTGACAGCAGTCGACTTCCGATGACACTGGTCATTGTTAAAGCCTCACTGTTCTAGCCGCACGGTCGTCAGGTCGTACCATTCCTCACTCGCCGAGACGAAGCCGGAAACATACGGGGCCAGGACATATGGGGCCTTGTCGTTGACAATGGGCACCAACGCTGCGTCGTCGCTGACGATGTTGTTGGCCCGGTGCCACCACCGGGCGGCCTCATCCGGGTCGAGGGCCGTGATCGCGTTGTGCATCGCTTTGTCCAGGGCCGGATTGGCGTAGTAGCCGACGTTAGGGCCGTCCGGCGCCTGCAGTTCTGACGATGTCACGATGTAGAGCCAGTACGGGCTGGTCATGCCCCACGACATCTGCGCCATGCCGACACCGTCCTGCATGCCGCGCGCCCACACTCCCAGGTACGAGATCCATTCCTGGGTCTGGATGTGGACGTTGATTCCGATCTCGGCGAGGTTCTGCTGGACGAACTCGGCCATCTGCGCCGGCATGATCTGCCCGGAGCCGTCGGTCGAGGTGATCAGGGTGGTCTGGAACCCGTTGCCCAGCCCCACCGATGCCAGCAGTTTGCGTGCCTTGTCGAGGTTGCGCTCGTAGGCGTCGCGACGCTCGACATACCCTCCGGCTGACAGCGCCTGAACCCCGTAGGCGGCGTTCACCGAACCGCGCAACAGGTCTCGCGCCATGCCCTCACGGTCGACCGCGAGGTTGATCGCCTCACGCACCTGCGGGATCGAGGTGTATTTGTCTTTCATGTTGAACGACAGGTACCAGGTGTGGGGCGGGATGCCTTCGGACAGTTGATAGCCCTCGTTGACGAGGTTGTCGATGCTGTCCGGATTGGGCACCGCGATCATGTCGACGTCGCCGGACCGCAGCGCCGCCGTCCGTGCCGACGGATCCGGCAGCGGCCGGAACACCACGCCGTCGAGTGCCGGTACCGTGCCCCAGTAGTCGTCATTGCGTACCAGGTCGATTCGTTCGCCGCGGATGCGTTCTTTGAACTTGAACGGCCCCGTCCCGACGGGATGGTCGGCGACGTCGTCGCCGTACGTTTGCAGCGCGGTCGGACTGATGATCGCGGCCGATCCGTTACCACCCTGCGCGAGCATCCGGAGAAATTCCGAGAAGGGTTGATCCAGGCGGACCTTCAGCGTGTGGTCGTCGACGGTCTTTACCGATTGGACGAACTTCCAGACGAAGCTCGTCTGCCCGGCCGCCCTGGCCGAGTACATCGGTGAGTTCTTGTCCCACATACGGCGGATGTTGTATTCGACCGCCTGGGCGTTGAGCGGTGTGCCGTCGTGGAAGTGGACTCCATGGCGGATGTGGAAGGTGTATTCGAGCCCGTCGGGCGAGATATCCCACGACTCGGCCAGTCCCGGGCGCAGCGGTGGCACCGTGGCCTGCGCGGACGGGATGCTGAGATCTTCGTCGACGAGAGGTTCGAAGATCTGGCGGTTGATCCGCCAGGTGACCCAACCGCCGGCGACCTGCGGATCGAGAATGTCGGCTTCGGACTCGATCGCGATCACGAAGACATTGCCCGTATGCACGGGCCCGCGCGAGCAGCCGGCCAACGACGCGATTCCGAGGATCGCGATCACACCGGCCGCGAACAGCCGTACCACCGCGCGCCGCAACGTTCGTGGCGGTTCATGCGTCATCCGTGAGTCCTCCAGCGGTGACGAAGACGACCGTCGGAACCGGCACCCCACAACGGCGAGCGATGCGCCCCAACGAGTTCGAGATTCACAGTAGGTAGCACTCCGCCCCGGCGGAATACGTCAACCGACGTAATTTTCTCTGAATGCGGTGCCAAACATCAGATTACGATGGCACACCGATGTACCGGGCAGCTCCGGCGAGCCACCCGGAATCCCGCCTGTCTTACCGCGGGTCGACGAGTTCCAACTCCGTGGCCTGTACCGCTGCCGCAACCCGGTTGGACACGCCCAGCTTTCGCAGCACCCGCTCGACGTGAGTGCTGACGGTCCGTGGTGACAGATACAACTGATCGCTGATCTCGGTATTCGACAACCCACCCCGCAACAGAGCCAGGATCTCTTGCTCACGGCGGGTCAGGCAGGTTCGGGCCCGCGCGCGCACCCGTGACATGTACGTCGTGAACAACGGTCGAACGTTTTCGACCGCGTCGCGGCTACGCTCCGAGAACTCAGGTCGCTCCATGTTGGCCTGGCACATCCCGACGACGTCGCCGGTGCCGTCGTGCAGCACCATGAGGAACCCGTTGCTGAATCCTTCCGGTCGCAACACTTTCGCCCCGCTGTACGACTCGCGGAACTCCGGAACGTCGCCCCAGTCCCATACCCGGGTGTGGTCGGCGAACTGCCGCGAGAATTCGGGCTTCGCCTGGATGTCCGACGTCAGGTAGCCCGCCACTGCTTCGGAGTAGCCCACCGAGTTGACCAAGCTGAACCCGTTGGCACCGGGTGTCTGGTAAGCAAGCAGGAAGGTGTCGCACCGCGCCTCGAGACGCAGGAAGTCAATGGCCCCGCGAACCCGCACCTCAGTGTCGGTCGACACCATGTCGGCGGCGATCGACGCGAAATCCCGCACGTCGCCGCCCACGCCGATCATCGTCGCCCTCCATGCTCACTACATCGCCAACACGTAGTTGACTATGAGTGAGCGTCAACGAGGTTCGGGGCCTGTTTCTTCGCGGTTACGGGCTGCGTGAGATGTCCCACATCCGGTGTTCGTAACATGGTGCCATGGCCAAGGCGGTGTTGTTCGATTTCTCCGGGACCCTCTTCCGCCTCGAGGAGGATGAAAGCTGGTTCACCGGGATGGCCGTGGACGAGCGCGAGGTCGACGGGCATGTGCAGGCCGAGTTGATGCGCCGGCTCACCGCGCCGACCGGGCGCTCGGTACAGATGAGCGATGAGCAGTACCACGCCTGGGTCAACCGCGACCTGGCCCCGCACCTGCACCGCGAGGCCTATCTGCACGTGCTGCGGGAGTCCGGCCTGGCCGATCACCACGCCGAAACGCTGTACGCCAGGGTGATCGACCCGACCAGCTGGACCGCGTACCCCGACACCGTCGCAGTCCTCAAATCTCTTAAAGGACAAGGTATTCGAACTGCGGTGGTGTCCAACATCGCATTCGACGTGCGGCCGGCGTTCACCGCGGCCGGGGCCGACGGCTACGTCGATGCGTTCACGCTGTCCTTCGAGGTGGGCGCGGTCAAACCGGACCCGGCCATCTTCGGCCATGCGCTGCAGCAGCTGGGCGTGCCCGCCGAGGACGCCGTCATGGTCGGCGACAGCGAGGAGGCCGACGGCGGCGCGCGGGCCCTGGGCTGCCGGTTCGCCCTGGTCGACCCGCTGCCTACCGCGCAGCGGCCCGACGGACTTGTCGCAGCGCTGAGGAACTGCGGCATCGCGGCCTAGGCTGGCAGCCATGGCCCAGGAACGAATCCGACCGCCGTGGTGGCTCAAATACGTCAACAAGGTGATGATCGGGCTGAACAAGCTCGGCGTCGGCGGCCGCAAGGGCCCCGTCGTATTGACCATGGCCGGCCGCAAGACCGGTAAACCGCGCTCGACGCCGGTCACCCCGATGACCGTCGACGGCGCACGATACGTCGTCGGCGGGCTGCCTGGCGCGGACTGGACGGCCAACGCCAGGGCCGCCGGCGAGGCGACGGTGCATCAGGGCCGGCGCCCGCAACGGGTCAGGATGGTGGAGATCCCCGCCGAGCAGGCCCGGCCGCTGCTGCGCCAGTTCCCCATCCTGGTGCCCACCGGCGTCGGCTTCATGAAGAATGCCGGGCTGGTCACCGGGCCCAATCCCGACGAGTTCGAAGCCCTCGCCGACCGCTGCCCGGTGTTCCGCCTGGACCCGATATAGGCCGGCCTAAACGTGCGGGGCCTCCTTGATGGTGCTGTCCTGCTTACCGACGGTCTGACAGAAGGTCTGCACCGCCAACCGGGTCCCGGTGATCTGCAGCTGGGCCGGGTCGGCGCCCTTCTCGTCCTTCAGCATCTTGGCCACCGCGTCGTTCTGGCCCTTCTCGTCGGCGCCGATGAAATCCTTGCACTTGGTGTCACCCCCGGTGACCGACGGTGAACATCCGACCAGCAGCAAACCCGTGGCCAACCCCGCGAACACCACACCTGCCGAGCGCTTCATCTTGTCCCCTCCCTGTAAGCGGCCCCGGTTATCGGCACCGGAACGCACCATAGCCGAGCGTTTACATACCCATGGGCGCAGCCGGCAAAACCTCGCTCTACAGTCGAACGGGTGACCAGCCAAACCAGCAACCCGTTCGATGCCTCAGTCTGGGAGCCGGTTCCCGGATTCGACCTGACCGACATCACCTACCACCGCCACATCGTCGACAGTGTGCGGCAGCCGACGGTGCGGGTGGCCTTCGACCGCCCCGAGGTGCGTAACGCGTTCCGGCCGCACACGGTCGACGAGTTGTACCGCGTGCTCGACCACGCCCGGATGTCACCCGACGTCGGCGTGATCCTGCTGACCGGCAACGGCCCCGCGCCAAAGGACGGTGGCTGGGCGTTCTGCTCCGGCGGGGATCAGCGCATCCGCGGCCGCACCGGATACCAGTACGCCGCAGGGGAAACCGCCGACACCGTGGATGCGGCGCGGGCCGGCCGGCTACACATCCTGGAGGTGCAGCGGCTGATCCGATTCATGCCCAAGGTGGTGATCTGCCTGGTCAACGGGTGGGCCGCCGGCGGTGGGCACAGCCTGCACGTGGTCTGCGATCTGACCCTGGCCAGCCGCGAGCACGCCCGGTTCAAGCAGACCGACGCCGATGTCGGCAGCTTCGACGGCGGATTCGGCAGCGCCTACCTGGCGCGGCAGGCCGGGCAGAAGTTCGCCCGCGAGATCTTCTTCCTGGGCCGCAGCTATGACGCCGAGACCATGCACCAGATGGGGGCGGTCAACGAGGTGGTCGACCACGCCGACCTGGAGACCGCCGGGCTGCAGTGGGCCGCCGAGATCAACGGCAAGTCCCCGCAGGCGGTTCGGATGCTGAAATTCTCGTTCAACCTGATCGACGACGGACTGGTCGGCCAGCAGGTGTTCGCCGGTGAGGCAACGCGTTTGGCGTATATGACCGACGAGGCCGTGGAGGGCCGCGACGCGTTCCTGCAGAAGCGCGACCCCGACTGGAGCGCGTTCCCCCGCTACTTCTGACGCGATTTCGGTGCATCTGGTAACGGTGAGCGTTACCAGATGCACCGAAATCACTCGGCTTCGGCGACGGCGCGGCGGGCGTCGCGGTTGGTCTTGATCAGGCTGACCACGGTCGTGACGGTCAGCGTGACCACGATGAACAGCAGCGAGGTCACCGTGCCGACCTCGGGCAGGTGGAACGAGCCGAACTCGTCGAGGTGCGAACCGTGCAGCGCCTCGATGATGAGCTTGATACCGATGAAGCCGAGGATGACGGCCAGGCCCTTGCTGAGGTACACCACCTTCTCCAGCAGACCCTCGATCAGGAAGTAGAGCTGGCGCAGCCCCATCAGGGCCAGCGCGTTGGCCGTGAAGATGATGTACGCGTCGCTGGTCAGGCCGAAGATCGCCGGGATCGAGTCCAGCGCGAACACCACGTTGGCCATGCCGATCGCCGCGATGACGATGACCAGCGGGGTGAGCATGCGCCGCTTGTCGACGCGGGTCAGCAGCCTGCGGCCGTCGTAGTCCTCGCTGATCGGCAGGATGCGGTGCAGGAAACGCAGCACGGCGTTGTTGTGGAAGTCGGGTTCCTCGTCCGGATCCTCCAGGGCCAGCTGGATCGCGGTGTAGACCAGGAAGCCGCCGAGGATGTAGAACACCCAACTCGCGGCGGCGATGGCCGCGGCACCGGCGAAGATGAAGGCCGCGCGCATCACCAGCGACAGCACGATGCCGATGTAGAGCACCTTGTCCTGGGCCAGCGCGGGCACCGAGAACCGGGCCATGATGATCATGAACACGAACAGGTTGTCGACGCTCAGGCTGTATTCGGTGATGTAGCCCGCGACGAACTCCTGACCCGCGGAGCCCGGCGCGAAGATGAACAGCCCCACCGCGAACAGTACGGCCAGCCCGACATAGACCAGCACCCAGCGCACCGCGTCCTTGGTGGTGACGGTCCGTTGCCTGCGGGCGATGACCACCAGGTCGAGGACGATGATCGCCAGTAACACCACGACGGTGATGATCCAAACCAGCGGGGACACAACAGAAACCACGAGCAACCTCCGGACGCCACAAAGCAACGGTCCGGAGGTCTCTTCCGCCCTCGGCCTTGGCCGGGACCGACACCGCCGGGCCGGCCATGAGGCCTTCCGTGATGACGACGGTGCCGCGCGAGGAATACTCCCCTCCAACTGGCGAGAACTATAGCCCGTCGATGCAACTCCGTCATCTCGGGGCGGCCTCACGAAACCGTTGTGCCGCTTGATTTCCCAGCATTTTCACAGCTGTCTACCAGGTTCGGCTGGGCGCGTTGCCTCACCTTTTCCTTCGCGAGCAGACGCGCGCGTACCCTGGAATGCGCGTTTTCGGGTACCGACGCGTCTGCTCGCGCCAGGTCAGGCTAGGGGCGGAATCGGGTCTGACCGTGCGGCGCCTTCGCGAACGCCAGCACCTTGGTCGGCGTCACCCGGAACACCGGGGCGGCCTCCCCCTCTGGGTCGAAAACCTCGTCGTCACAATCGAAATCCCAATCCTCGCCGTACTTGGTGCGATACGCATCGGCCAGAGCCGTCAGCGTGGCCCGACCGGAGACCCGCTCGGCCAGGCCCTCGACGACCACGTCCAGACCGCGGTTCCAGGTGTTGGACCCCGTCGTCACCGCCACCGCGGTGCCGTGTTCGAGGTTGCGGGCCTTCTGCTCACCGACCCCGGTGCAGAACACGAATCCGCCGTCGACCCAGATGCCGACCAACGGGGTGACGTGCGGGCGTCCGTCGCCGCGGACGGTGGTGAGCCAGTACAGCTCGGCCTCGGTGAGGGCGTCGTCGACGGCGGGCCACTCGGTGGGTCGGGTCGCCTCGCTGAATCTCTGGTCGAGCTTGCCGGTGATGGTCATACCGGTATCGACCGCGCGGAGGCCGCCAACTCATCGCGAGCAGACGCGTCGGTACCCGGAACACGCCATTTTCGGGTACGCCCGCGTCTGCTCGCCGAATGAGGGTGAGGGGCGGGCGCCACCTAAACTCGCCGGATGAGTAAGAACCCGCTGCGCAGGCTTTCCGATCAGGTGCTGCTGACCAGCATGCGTCCCCCGCTGATCGATCGCCTGCAGGGCCGCGCCGATGTCGACCTGACCGGCAAACGCATCCTGATCACCGGCGCCTCATCGGGCATCGGTGAGGCCGCCGCGGAGAAGTTCGCCGCGCGCGGCGCCATCGTCATCGCGGTCGCCCGCCGCCAGGAACTGCTCGACGCGCTCGTCGACCGGATCGCCCAGCGCGGAGGCGACGCCACGGCCCACGCGGTGGACCTGTCCGATCTGACCGCGGTCGACGACCTGGCCGCCACGGTGGAACGCGATCTCGGCGGCGTCGACATCCTGATCAACAATGCCGGCCGGTCGATCCGCCGCCCGCTGGCCGAATCCCTGGACCGCTGGCACGACGTGGAGCGGACCATGATGCTGAACTACTACTCCCCGCTGCGGCTCATCCGCGGCATCGCGCCCGGCATGCGCGAACGCAACGACGGCCACATCATCAACGTCTCCACCTGGGGTGTGATGAACGAGTCCTCCCCGCTGTTCGCGGTGTACAACGCGTCCAAGGCCGCACTGGCCGCCGTCAGCCGGGTGATCGAAACCGAGTGGGCCGCCGACGGTGTGCACTCCACCACGCTGTACTACCCGCTGGTGAAGACCCCGATGATCGCGCCGACCCGGGCCTACGACGGGCTGCCCGGGTTGTCGGCCGCCGAGGCCGCCGACTGGATGCTGACCGCGGCCCGCACCCGGCCGGTGCAGATCGCGCCGCGGATGGCGGTGACGGCCAAGGCGATCAACAGTGTGCTGCCCGGGGTGATCGACGCGGTGATGAAACGCCAACGCGTGCAGCCGACCTGATCACGGCCGGGTGATGCTGCGCGGCGGGAGTCCCAGCGAGCGCACATGTTCGGCGATCGCGCCGAGATTCGTCGTCCAGACGTCGGTGTGGTCGAGCACGTAGCGCATCAGGTCGTCGAGTTCGGCTGCCCGCGAGGCCCGTCCGGACAGGAACGGGTGATTGGTCAGCACCCAGCACGCACCCCTGCCGCGCAGGGCGTCGAACTCCAGCTGCCACAGTTCGCGGGCCTTGCGCGGACTTTCGATCAGCCCGGACCCGGAGACGTCGGGCAGGTAGCAGTACTGCTCCCAGTCGTCGAGCGCCCACTGGATCGGGATCTCCACCAGCGAGCCATCCCCCACCGCGAGCTCGTAGGGCTCATCGGCGTCCATCAGGCTGGAGTCGTACAGAAAACCCCGCTCGGCCAGCAATTCCGGGGTGCGCCACGACAGGTCCCACATCGGTGCGCGGTAGCCGGCCGGCCGCACCCCGGCGACCTCGGCCAGCGCGGCCAGGCCGCGATCGAGCGCCACGACCTCCTCTTCGAGGGTCAGCGCGGTGGGCTGCTCATGCAGATAGCCGTGATGGGCGACCTCGTGGCCGGCCGCCACGATGCTGCGGACCGCATCGGGATAGCGGTGTGCGGTGTGGCCCGGCACGAAGAACGTCGAGGAGATCTGGTGGCGGTCCAGCAGTTCGAGTATCCGGGGGATGCCGACCAGGGGTCCGTAGGCCTGATGCGACATCACGCTCATGCGGGCCGCGACGCCCTCGTCTCCCCACAGCACCGCGGACTCGGCGTCCACGTCGAAGGTGAACGCCGCTGCCGCGGATTTACCGGAGGGCCAACGTAATTCAGATGTCATCGGCCATCAGCGTGACGAGTTCATAGGCGAGGTTGGCGGCGGCCACCGCGGTGACCTCGCCGCTGTCGTAGGCGGGCGCCACCTCGACGACATCGGCGCCGACGATGCGCAGCCCCCGCATGGCGCGCAGCACCGCGACCAGCTCGCGGCTGGTCATCCCGCCGATCTCGGGCGTCCCGGTGCCCGGCGCGAAGGCCGGGTCGAGGACGTCGACGTCGATCGACACGTACACCGGGTGGTCACCGACCCGGTCCCGCACCCGGTCGATCACCCCGTCGACCCCGATCCGGTCGATATCGCGGCAGTGCACGATGGTGAACCCGAGGCTTTCGTCGTCGAGCAGATCGGACCGGTCGTAGAGCGAGCCGCGGATGCCGACGTGCGCCGAGCGGTCCTTGACCAGCAGACCCTGCTCGGCGGCCAGCCGGAACGGGGTGCCGTGGGTGCAGGGCGCCCCGAAGTAGGGACCCCAGGTGTCGAGGTGGGCGTCGAAGTGCACCAGGGCGACCGGACCGTGCGTCCGGTGCATGGCCTGCAGCGAGGGCAGCGCGACGGTGTGGTCGCCGCCGAGCACCACCACCCGCTGCCGCGGCGTGGTGAGCAGCGCGGCGATGCCTTCGCGGATCTGCTCCACCGCCTCGCCGATGTCGAACGGGTTGGCCGTGATGTCGCCGGCGTCGACCACCTGCGCCGTCGCGAAGGGGCTCGCGTCCAGGGCCGGGTGGTAGGGCTTGAGCAGCCGGGACGCCTGCCGGATGGCCGAAGGGCCGAACCGGGCGCCCGGGCGGTAGGTGACGCCGCTGTCGAACGGTACGCCGACGACGGCGATGTCGTGGGAGTCGACCTCGTGGCGTTGCGGCAGCCGGGCGAACGTCGCGAGGCCCGCGTACCGCGGGACCTCCCGCGCATCGACCTGACCGACCTTGCCGGTCGCCGACCGCACATACGGCTGGCCTTCCACCCGATCCCCTTCCGTCATGACGTCATGCCCGTGCCCTGGTGGACCCGCCGTTGCAGGCGATCACCTGACCGACGACGGCCTGCAAGTCGAAATCCGCCAACAACTCGACGGCGGCCGCGATCTCGTCGACTGAACCGATGCGGCCCAACGGAATCGACTCGGCGTACCGGCGTTTCACGGTGGCCAGCTCGACCCCGGCGGCGTCGGCGTCCACCTGCAGCTGCGGGGTATCGGTGACGCCGGGCGCCACCGCGTTGACAATGATGTTCTCCGGCGCGAGCTCCCGGCCAAGGGTCTTGACCAGCGAGATCAGCCCGGACTTGGATGCCGCGTAGGCCGTGGCCCCCGGCCACCCAGTGACCCCCCACTCACTGGCGATCACCACGATGCGCCCCGCACCCAGCCGGCGCATATGCGGCAGCACGGCCCGCACCAGGTGAAAGGTTCCGCCGAGGTTGGTGTCGACGACCTGCCACCAGTCCCGCTCGTCGTGGTCGAGCAGCGGGGCCATCGTCATGTAGCCATGGTTGGCGACCAGGACGTCGAGCCGCCCGGCCGCGGCCACCACCCCGTCGACGAGCCGGACACACGCATCGGGGTCGGACACATCGCCCGGCGCGGCCAGCCCGCCGATCTCGGCGGCCAGCGCGTCGAGTTCGGCACCGCCGCGAATGTCGTTGAGCGCCACCGTCGCTCCGGCGGCGGACAACCGCCGGGCGTGGGCGGCCCCCATGCCCTGCGCGGCCCCGGTGACCAGTGCGACCCGGCCGTCGAGTGAGCTCATATCACCGCTCCCGAGTTGACGTTGACGATGTCGCCGGCCGAGAACGTGGCGTCGCACACCAGGTACTCGACGCAGCGCGCCACCTCGGCCGGGGTGGCCAGCCGCCGCAGCGGCAGCGTCGCGAGGTAATCCGGTGCCCGCCAAGGAGAATCGGCGGACAGCAGCGGGGTGTCGGTGGGGCCGGGGGCCACCGCGTTGACCCGGATACCGGCATCGGCGACCTCGGCGGCCAGGCTGCGCACCAGCCCGAGGATCGCGCCCTTGGCCGCGGCGTAGTGCGCATCGTTCTCGCCGCCGCCGACGGCGAGTTCGCTGGCCACCGCGACCACCGCACCCGATCCCCGTTCGAGCATGTCCGGCAGGCAGGCCCGCGCGGCGTTGAACAACCCGCCCAGGTGCACCCTCAGCATGCGCCGCCAGGCGGCCGGGGTGATCTCGGAGACCGGGGCCATCTCGTAAAAGCCCGCCGAGGTCACCAGCACCGAGACCGGGCCGAGCCGCCCGCGGATCTCGTCCACCGCTCCCGCGACCGCGGTTCCGTCGGAAACATCCACCGCCACAACATGATCGGCCTGACCGGCGCCGCTCAGATCGAGCGCACCGATCCGGTAGCCGCGCCGCCGCAAAGCGTCGACCACGGCGGCGCCGATCCCGCTGGCCCCGCCGGTGACGACGGCGACCGGGACGTCAGTCATGTACACCCACCCCTTCGTCGACCGCCTCGATATCGTCGATCACCGCGGTTCCGACGATGCGGTGGCGCACGCTGCGCAGGATCGCCAGGCCGATCACGCCCAACACGGCCACCCCGATCCACACCGACCAGTCCAGGTAGCGCTGCTCGAATGCCGGTCGCGGCCAGGCGATGTTGAGAAACTGCAGCACCGCCCACACCATCGCCACCGCCGCGACCGGACGGGTCGCGCGGCCCAGCGAGAACCTGGCCGGCGTCCAGGCCCGGCGCAGCAGGACCACCAGGAATCCGATCAGCGGGAACAGGAATGCCAGGTAGAAGCCGCCCGCGGTGAAGTTGACCATCAGCGAGTAGACATCGCCGGCCACGATGGACAGCAGGAACAGGCCGCCGCCGACCACCGTGGTGATCAGAATGGCGACCACCGGGATGCGGGCCGTGCCGCGCAGCCGGGCCAGCACGTCGGCCGCGGGCAGCGCACCGTCACGGGCGTAGGCCCAGATCACCCGTGACGCCGAGGTCTGCAGCGCGAGGAAGCTGGCGAGGAAGCCGATCACGAACATCACCTCGACGGGTTTGGCGACGCCGTGTCCGAGTGCGGCGGTGAGGGTTTCATACACCGGGTCGGCCACCGCGCCCTCGGCGACCGCGTCGAGATCCGGGATGGCCAGGATGATCGCCAGGCTGGAATAGGCCACCACCAGCGCGATGAACCCCAGTGAGAACAGCACGGCCTTGGGCAGATCCCGGCGCGGCTCGTGTACCTCCTCGGCGATCGAACCGGCACTCTCGAAGCCGACGAAGGACCAGCCGATGAAGGCGACCGCCATCAGGAACGGGCCGCTCAAGTAGGCCCAGGTGTCCAGCTCGCCACCCCCGCCCTGGAACAACACCGACAGCGAGTTTTCGCGATGGAACAGCAGCAGCCAGGTACCCAGCACCACCGAGCCGATCACCTCGGCGAGGATGCTGGCCATCATGAACATCTTCAACGCCTGACGCCCCGCCAGGTTGACCGCGGTGCCTGCCAGCAGGATCACCAGGGCGATCAGCGCGAGCGTCGTGCCCGATGGCGCCTCGATGCCGACGATGTTGGCCACGAAGCCCGCGGCGCCGAGCGCGACGGTGGCCATCGCGATCACCAGCGTCCACATGTAGACCCACCCGGCGAACCAGCCGTAGGTGGTGCCGAGCAGCCGCCGCGACCACTGGTAGATGGAACCCTCCAGCGGCCAGCGGGACACCAGCATCGCGAAGACCAGCGCGACCAGCAGCTGGCCGCCGAACACCAGGGCGAAACCCCACCAGAAACTGGGACCGGCCGCGGACAGCGCGAGGCCGAAGATGCCGTAGAGCGCGACGATCGGCGAGATGAACGCAAACGCGAACGCGAACGCCGACCACAGCGAGAACTCGCGGCGCAGGACGTGCGGCCCGTCCGGGCCGGGCTCAGCCGATGAGCTCATGAGTTCTCCCTTGATTCGGTTGGACGAACTATCACGCCCACACCGCGGCACCGCCAAGCGTTTGGCCGGAAGACGCTGCGAACCCACCGCCGCCCCGCCCCGGCATTGGAGGATCGCACAACGGGGCGCCGCGGCGGTGTGACGACGGGGTTACGCTCGGGCGGTGCCAGACCCCAGCGACGTCGCCCCGACGCTGCGGGACCTGCTGGCCGCCAACCTCGGGCTGCTGGCACCCGACGCCCCGACCGGCGACCTGGGCCGGAGGATCAGCTGGGTACACACCACCGAACTGCGGGATCCGTCGCGCTATCTGCGGGGCGGTGAGCTGGTCTGCACGGTGGGAATCAGCCTGCAGGCCCGGCGGGACTGCCAGACCTTCGTCGAATCGCTGGACCGGACCGGCACATCCGGGCTGTGCTTCGGCGTCGGCGACGTGCACGACGCGGTGCCCGGGCCGCTCGTCGCGGCGTGCGGCGAGGCCGGTCTTCCGCTGCTGATCGCACCGCCCAACGTCCCCTTCGCCACGGTGAGCCGCTATGTGGCCGACTTTCGGCTCGGCGGCGAGATCGCCGTCGCCCGGGCCACCAATACCCTTGTGCCCGAGATGCTTTCGTCGCAGCGTCGGCGCGAATCGGTCCACCAGCTGCTGGACCGGGCCGGGCAGGTGCTCGGCTGCCGTTTCCTGCTCGATCCGGCCGCCGAACCCGGCGGGGTACCGGTCGGCGGGCTGGGCACGCTGGTGTGGGTGGGCAGCGGCGAGGCGCCCGAGCGGCCGCTGCTTGAGGTGATCGCCCGGTTCGTGCGGGCCGCCCAGGGCGAACGTGACATCGACTCGGCCCTGGCCCGCGAACGGGTCGGACAGCTGCTGTCGCTGGTGGAACGGCGCATGCTGCTGCCGGATGCCCTCAACCAGCTGCTGGACTGGCCCGGTCTGGCGGCCCGCGATGTGGCCTGTTCGGCCTGGCCGGCGGGGGCCGGCGCGCTGCTGTCGATGGCGCTGCCCGACGCGCTGGTCGGCGATGCGCCGGAGGTCTGCCTCGTGCTGACCGACGGGACCGGCGGGCTGGCCGATATCGCCGCCGGGCTGTCGCTGCCCTCCGGACACTCGGCGGCCGGCCCGCTGACCGAGCTCGGTTCGGCGATAACCCAGGCCCGCATCGCGCTCGACCTGGCCGCCCAGCACGGCGGCAGCGTCGGGCCCGACCAGCTGAGCACGTTCGACAGCCTGCTGGAAGGTCTGCCGGTCAACCGGCTCGCGCCGTTCCGCCATCAGCTCATCGACCCGCTCGAGGACATCGACCGGGAACGCGGCACCCAGCACGTCCGGACGCTGCGGGTGTTCCTGGCCACCAACGGCTCGCTCATCGACACCGCGCGCGAACTGTTCCTGCACACCAACACCGTGCGGCACCGGCTGACCCGCATCCATGAGATCACCGGGCGCAACCCGCTCACCTTCGAGGACCAGGCCGCGTTCGCCATCGGGCTGCGGGCCAGCGACCGGGCCCGCCGGATGCCGGGCGAGCCGAGCTGATCCGTGTCGCGGGTTCGCCGCGACGCCACAGATGGTAGACAGACAGCCATGGAGATCCTGGCCAGCAGGATGCTGATCCGGCCGGTCGACTACCCGGCGTCGCTGGAGTTCTACCGCGACCGGATCGGATTGGCTGTGGCCCGCGAATACGGTGCTGGCACGGTGTTCTACGCCGGGCAGTCGCTGATCGAGCTCGCCGGGCACGGCGACCCGTCGGCCGGCGGGTCGCTGTGGCTGCAGGTCCGCGACGTCTACGCCACCCAGGCCGAGCTGGTTACCCGTGGGGTGCCGATCGCCAGGGCCGCCGCCAAGGAGCCGTGGGGGCTGCACGAAATGCAGGTGACCGACCCCGACGGCGTCACGCTGATCTTCGTCCAGGTCCCCGCCACCCACCCGCTGCGGCGCGACGTGCGGGACTGATCAGCGTCCGGGCCTGCACCGTTTTCTACACCTGGGTCGTTGATCGGCCCCGATCACAACCCTGACGTAGAAAACGGCGACGCGAAGGGATCAGCGCACCGGGGTGGCCAGCGGCCAGCCGACCGAGGCCAGCCGCGCCGCAACCTGGTGCAGCTCTTCGGAATTCGGTTCCTTCTCGATGACCTTGTGCACGGCGTCGCGGATCTCGTCGTCGGTCACCGGGGTGTCACCGTCGTTGGCCCGCAGGATCGCCTGGGCGGCCTCGATCACCTCGTCCTCGGACAGCGAACGCTTCAGCAGCGCCAGCAGCGCGAAGTAGTCCTTGGGCGGCACGCCTTCCGGGTAGCCCTCGCGTAACCAGCCGAGGATGTTCTCCAACGGGCTCTCAGCCATGTCAGCTCACTTCCCCGGGATGAACGGGACGGGATTGAATCCGAAGTGGTGGATGATCGTCGACTTGGTGATCCACAGGATGGCGATCACGATCACCGCGGCGACCAAGGTGAACAGCGCCAGCCCAACGAATTTCATCGCCGGGTTGGGCGCCTGGACGGTGCCGTCCTGGTGGGTGCCCCCGGCACCGTTCGAGAAGGCGACCAGTCCGGCGGCGAAAACCGCGGGCAGACCGGCTCCGAGGATCAACCCCACGACCAGCACCTTGAAGATGGCTTCCAGATATGTCATCAGCGATTCCTTATCTCGTCGGGGCGGTCAGACGGCGGCTTTGGTGGCGGTGTTGCCGGCGTCGCGGACATCGGCGGGAACCACCGAGTTGGTGGAGTCGTCCCAATCGGCGTTGACGTTCTTGTGGTCGACCTTCTGCTGCTGGGCGCGCCAGTACATGTACCCGGACAGCGCGACCAGGATGACGAAGATGAGCCCGTCGCCGGCCAGCGGCGCACCAGTGAGCGCCTCGACGCCGTGCGACAGCCAGAAGGCCAGCGCGCCGACGAGCGCGGCGGC
Organism: Mycobacterium sp. NPDC003449; assembly: GCF_053588415.1. Taxonomy (NCBI): domain Bacteria; kingdom Bacillati; phylum Actinomycetota; class Actinomycetes; order Mycobacteriales; family Mycobacteriaceae; genus Mycobacterium; species Mycobacterium sp. NPDC003449. Next base: position 25,179 of record NZ_JBSFPX010000011.1, on the reverse strand, counting down.
GGGCAGGGTGATCAGCCATGCCGTCGCCATCCGCCCGGCCACCGCCCAGCGCACCTCCGCGCCGGGCTTGCCGACACCGCTGCCGAGGATCGAACCGGTGGCGACGTGGGTGGTGGACAGCGCCATACCGGCGGCGCTGGAGCTCAGGATGATCGCGGCCGAGGATGCCTCGGCGGCCAGGCCCTGCGGGGACTCGATCTCGACCAGACCCTTGCCCAGGGTCCGGATGACGCGCCAGCCGCCGATGTAGGTGCCGAGGCCGATGGCCAGGGCGCAGGACGCGATGATCCAGAACGGAAGGCCGTTCTCCTTGACATCGCCGGTCAGGTGGCCGGTGGTGATGAGCGCCAGCGCGATGACACCCATGGTCTTCTGCGCGTCGTTGGTGCCGTGGGACAGCGCCACCAGCGAGGCGGTGGCGATCTGTCCCCACCGGAAGCCCTCCTCGCGGCGCTTCTTCAGCACGTTGCGGGTGATCCGGTAGACCAGCCAGGTGCCGCACGCCGCGACCAGGCAGGCGATGAACGGGGCGGCGACGGCGGGGATGAGCACCTTCTGGATGACGCCGGACCAGTTGACCCCGCCCAGGCCGATCGCGGCGAGGCCGGCACCGATCAGCCCGCCGAAGAGCGCATGCGACGAGCTGGAGGGGATGCCGAACAACCAGGTGAGCAGGTTCCACAGGATGCCGCCGATGAGGCCCGCGAAGATGATCGTCAGTCCGGTCGAGGCGTCGATACCCGACACCAGCGACCCCGTGCTGCTGTCCTGGATCTTGAGGACCGAGGTGGTCACCGTCACGGCCACCTCGACCGAGAGGAACGCGCCGACCAGGTTGAGGACGCCCGCCAGGATCACCGCCGTCTTGGGCTTGAGGGCGCCCGTCGCGATCGAGGTGGCCATCGCGTTACCGGTGTCGTGGAAGCCGTTGGTGAAGTCGAAGGCCAGTGCTGTTGCTATCAGCAGCACGAGAATGATCAGCTCTGCGCTCATGGCACTGATTCTGGTGGACCGCGATGAATTTTGACCAGCTGACACCCTGGCCAAATAGCCCTCGCCATCAGGCACTTTGGCTGCCCGTGCGATGAGTTCACCGATTGTTCATCTTTGCGCCGTAACACGTTTGCCAAGGTTGCCGCGCATCCAGGGCCACCGTGACGACTGGGCCGGATCTGCCTAGGGCACTAAGCTCTTCGCCGATCGGGATACGCTCCACCGACCGCTCACTCGGATTCACCTCAAGGAGTTTGCGCAGTGAACGCATTTCTGGCGAAGATCGCCGCCTGGCTGAGAGCCGGGTATCCCGACGGGGTCCCCGGCCCCGACCAGGTGCCCTTGCTCGCACTGCTGGCCCGGCGGCTCACCAATGACGAGGTCAAAGCCGTCGCACAGGATCTGATCAACCGCGGCGAGTTCGACCACATCGACATCGGTGTGCTGATCACCGAGATCACCGACGAGTTGCCCCGCACCGAGGACGTCGAACGGGTGCGGCAGCGGCTGGCCGCCAAGGGCTGGCCGCTCGACGATCCGCGGGATCCGGACGGCGAGAACGGGGAATCCCCATAGCCGTCCTGCAACCGATCGCCGTCGAGGGCCCGGCCGGCGCGTTGCCGGCGGCCCTCGATGCGGTACTGGCCGGGCGCGGGCCTGCGATCCTGCCGGTGCCCGCCGACGACGAGCGCCAGTCCACCCTGCTGACCACCACGCTGCGGGCCGGCGAGCCGATCGGCGACGACATCGCCGTGGTGGTGTCCACCTCGGGCACCACCGGCGCGCCGAAAGGTGCGATGTTGACCGGCCGGGCGCTGACCGCCAGCGCCGACGCCACCCACCGGCGGCTCGGCGGCCCGGGCCGGTGGCTGCTGGCGCTACCCGCCTATCACGTTGCCGGCCTTCAGGTTCTGGTCCGCAGCGTCATCGCCGGAACCTCGCCCGTCGCGCTGTCACCCGCGTTCGATCCCGGCGAACTGCCCTCGGCGGTCGCCGCATTGGGATCCGGGCGCCGGTATGCGTCACTGGTCGCGGTGCAACTGGACAAGGCGCTGCGCGAGGACGCCGCCACCGCCGCGCTGGCCGAACTCGACGCGGTGCTGATCGGGGGCGGTCCGATGCCCGCGGGCGTCGCCGAGCGGGCGGCCGCCGCCAGGGTCACGGTGGTGCGCACCTACGGGATGAGCGAGACGGCGGGTGGCTGCGTGTACGACGGGGTTCCGCTGGACGGAGTGTCGGTGCGGACCCACGATTCCCGCATCCTGCTGGGCGGGGCCACCGTCGCCGCCGGGTACCGCAATCCCGTCGACCCCGATCCGTTCGCCGAACCGGGCTGGTTCCGCACCGACGACCTCGGCACCGTCGACGATTCGGGGGTGCTGCGGGTGCTGGGCCGCGTCGACGACGCGATCAGCACGGGCGGGCTGACGGTCCTGCCTCAGCTGGTCGAGGCCGCGCTGGCCACCCATCCGGCGATCGCCGAATGCGCGGTGTTCGGGGTCGCCGACGACCGGCTGGGCCAGCGCGTGGCGGCGGCCGTGGTGCTCACACCTGGTGCCACCCTCCCCGAACCGGCCGAGCTGCGCGGACACATTGCCGAGACCCTTGACCCCACCGCCGCGCCGCGTGAGGTCCATATCGTCGAGGAACTGCCCCGGCGCGGTATCGGCAAACTCGACCGCCGCGCCCTGGCCGCGCGGTTCGGTGGCTGACAAATCAGTTGTCGACCCAGGCATCATGGGAACATGGGCCATCAAGTCAGAACCGTGGACGAGCTGCGTGCCATCGTCGGGCACCCCAACAAGTACGTCGCCAACAAGGTGAACAAGCGCCTGTCCGCGGTGCAGCAGGACTGGATCGGCGCCTCACCGCTGTGCTTCGTGGCGACCACCGACGGCGAGGGCCGCGTCGACGTCTCCCCCAAGGGCGACCCGCCGGGGTTCGTGCGGGTGATCGACGACGCCACGATCGCCATCCCGGAACGACCGGGCAACAAACGCGTCGACGGCTATCTCAATGTGCTGGACCGGCCGAGGGTCGGCACCATCTTCCTGATCCCCGGCCGGGGAGACACCCTGCGGGTCAACGGCACCGCCCGGATCCTGTCCGACGCCGACTATTTCGACGATATGGCGGTCGACGGCAAGCGGCCGATCCTTGCGCTCGAGGTCGACATCGACGAGGTATTCTTCCACTGCGCCAAGGCTTTTCTGCGTTCAGAAACCTGGAAGCCCGAAACCTGGAACCCGACCGCGATCCCGTCGGTGGCCCAGCTGGCCAAGGCGTTCAAGCCCGATCTGAGCCAACGGGAACTCGACGAGTACTACAGCGAGGACAATCTGCGCAAAATCCTCTACTGAGCAGCCGGCTTCACCAGAATCGCCCGGGTGTAGAGCAATTGGAACCCGTGACGCTGAACGTTCTGCTGGGACTTCGAGCCCGGCGCGGTGGTGACGACGGCGATATCGCAGCCGGCGGCGCCGGCATCGGCCAGCCGGGCCGCCAGCAGCGCGGTCTGCACCCCCCTGCGCCGGTAGGCCGGCGCCGTCGCGGCGCCGGTAAGCTGGGCGATACCGGCGGTGAACCGCACGCTGCCGCCACCGGCGACCGTTCCGTCACATAATGCGATATACGGTGTGGCGCCCGCCTTTTCGAAATCCTGCTCGGCCCGCTCGATGACCTCGCGGCCGAACTCCTGATGGCTGGGCACCCCCTCGCCGTCCGGATGGGCGAAACCGTCGACGACCACATCGACCCAGGCGTCGAGATCGGTCGCGCGCACCACCTCGACCCCGCCGCCCCCGTGGCGGGGACCCTCCGGATCGAGCCGACGCCCCAGCACGTTCTCGAATCCGGTCAGCCGGTACCCGCGTCCGGTGAGCAGCCCACCGATCTCCGGGTCGGCCAGGGTGGACAGCTCCACCTGGGTCTCGGCGCCGCGACCGGCCAGCGCCCGTTCGACCCGCCCGAGCACGGCCTCGTCGGGCACCCCCTCGAAGCCCAGCCCGACGATCTTGTTCATCGGCGAGCCGGGTTCGGCGAAACACGCGTGACCGCCGGCCACCGGCAGCACCAGACCTTGTCCGCCCCGGTGCCCGGCGGCCTCGGTGGCCGCGACGATCAGGTCGCCTTCGGCCTTTTCGATGCGTCGGGCCAGTTCGATCCCGCAGAACAGTGGTTCAAGCTCTGTGCTCGTCACCCTGCCATTGTCCGTGCCGGTCGGCGGCGGGCGCCCGGCGGGTCGCAGCGGCCAGCGCATCACCCAGGGTCCACAGCGCGACACCGATCAGCACCAGGTCCTTCAGCAGGAACTGGCCCGGCTGCGCGCCCAGCACCGGGATCGGACCGGCGTGGTTGACCACCACGCCCGGTGTGGTGAACAGAAAACTCAGGGTGCCTAGGAACAGCACCACGGCCATCGCGCTGCCGACCGCCGAAGCCCGCGGCCACAGCGGCCTGAGCGCGATCAGCACCGCGGCGAGGATCTCGGCGGTACCCAGCGTCGCGGCGACGGCGCCGACGCTGAGCACGTGATAGATCCAGGACATCAGCGGACTGTGCTCGATGAGGACCCGGGCCTCCATCTTCACGTACTTGCCGAAGCCGATCCAGGCCAGCACGATCACCAGACCGTAGCGGCTGACGAGCTGGCCGGCCATGGTCAGCCGGCCGGATATCGCGGTGCTTGGCATCATTTCGTCCTCCGGTCGTTCACATCGGGATCACTGGGATCAACGAGGAGGTATGGCGGGGAGCCCGCCGTGTTACGCCGTGTCACCGAAACGTCAGGAAACTGCCAGCCGTCTGCACCTAGGGTGTGAACCATGCGGATCGGTCGCCGGGAAACTGTCGCGGCGGCCATCGGGCTGGCCCTCGTCGTCGCCGCGTTCGTGGTCCCGCACCTGCATCTCGGCATCGTCACCCCGCTGATCAACAGCACGCAGGCCCAGATCGCCGATTTCGCCGCCACCGCGCCGATCTTCGGGTGGTGGAACGCCCACATCGGCTGGGGCACCGTCCCCGCCGTCGCGATCGGTGCCGCGGCGGTGCGGTGGGGTCCGGCGCTGGCGCAGCGGTTGCCGTGGTCCGCGCTCACCTGGGTGACCTGGGCGACCTCATGCGCATGGGCGTTCTCGCTGGCCATGATCGACGGTTGGCAGCGCGGATTCGCCGGCCGGCTGACCGCACGCCACGAATACCTGCGTCAGGTGCCGACGATCACCGACATCCCCGAGGCGTTGCGCACGTTCTCCGGCAGAATCCTGGATTTCCAGCCGGATTCGTGGATCACCCACGTGTCGGGGCATCCGCCCGGTGCGCTGCTGACCTTCGTGTGGCTGGACCGGATCGGGCTGGGCGGCGGCGCCTGGGCCGGATTGCTGTGTCTGCTGGCCGGTTCCAGCGCGGCGGTGGCCATCATCGTCGCGATCCGGGCGCTTGCCGACGAATCCACCGCGCGGGCGGCGGCACCGTTCGTGGCGGTGGCGCCGACGGCGATCTGGATCGCAGTATCCGCCGACGGCTACTTCGCCGGAGTGGCGGCCTGGGGCATCGCACTGCTGGCCCTGGCCGTGAGCGGGACGGTCCACCGGCCGACGGTGCCGGCCGCGGCCGCCGGGCTGGTGCTGGGCTGGGGCATATTCCTCAACTACGGGCTGGCGTTGATGGCGCTGCCCACCCTCGCCGTCCTGCTCACCTCGACCGACTGGCGCGCCGCGATGCGCGTGCTCATCCCGGCCGCCGTCGCGGCGCTGGCCGTGGTGGCGGTGTTCGCCATCGCCGGGTTCTGGTGGTTCGACGGATACACCCTGGTGCAGGAACGCTACTGGCAGGGCATCGCCGCGAACCGGCCGTTCCAGTATTGGTCGTGGGCCAACCTGGCCTCGGTGGTGTGCGCGATCGGGCTGGGCAGTGTGGCCGGCCTCGGCCGCCTCGTCGACATCACCGAGATCCGCCGCAGGCCCGGGATCCGGATACTGCTGATCGGTGCGCTGGTGGCCATCCTGTTCGCCGATCTGAGCATGCTCAGCAAGGCCGAAACCGAACGCATCTGGCTGCCGTTCACGGTGTGGCTCACCGCCGCGGGGGCGCTGCTGCCGGCGCGGTCACACCGCTGGTGGCTGGCTCTCAACGTCATCGGCGCGTTGTTGCTCAACCACCTGATCCTGACGAACTGGTAGCCGACGGGCCAGCAGGTGATACAGCGGCACGCACAACCACACGACGATCAGTGAAATCGCCAGCCCCAGTGGGTAATCACGGTCGAGCACGGTCAGGTTGTCCGGACGCATCCCCGGCTTGCCGTACACCGGGATGGCGAGCAGCACCAGCACGACGCTGCACAGCGCGGCCACCGCGACCGGGGACCTCCACGGCCCGGGGATCAACCGGCGGCCTGCCAGACCGACCGCGACGCACAGCGGTGCGAACACCAGATCGTGGACGACGACGCCGACGGCCGCCCACACCGCGATCCGCACGATGACCACCGGCGGGTTCTCCCACAGCAGGACCGCACCGTACCCGCCGACGGCCACACCGGCCAGCGCCAGCAGTATTCGCAGCGCCCTCATGGCACAACCTCGATCCGCGACAACCATTTCGTCTGTAACACACCGGGTCTGCTCGGGGCGATCAGCCGGCAGGGATACCCGTGGTCGATATCGAGGGTTTCCCCGTTGACCCGCAACGCGATCAGGGTCTGCGCGTCGCGGGCATGGCGGGCGGGCAGGACCGTGCGGGAATAGGGGCCCGGCGGCTCAAGCGAGATCATCCGGACATCGGAATCGCGCGAACCCCCCACCGCGGCGATGAGATCGGCCAGCACCACCCCCGTCCACTCGGCGTCGGCACTCCACCCCTCGACGCAGGCGATCGGCAGCCGGTGCGTGGCCTGCGGCAGTGCCCGCAGGTCGTCGATGCTGAACGCGCGGCTCATCTCGCCGTTGGTCACCGTCAACCGGTACGCCGGCGACCGGGCACTGCGCAGCACCCCCGCGGCCGCCGCCGAGCGGTTGATCGGAACCCCTTGCGGCCCCTGCCCGGAACGGGGCGCCAGCACCGAAACCCCGCGAAGCCAGGGGACCGTCTGGCCTGCGGTCACCGCCGTCGCGAGCGCCACCGTCAACCAGGTGCCGCGCAGGACGGTGCGCCTGCTCGGGCCGACCCGACCGCCCGCCGCGACGTCGTCGAGCGGCTCCCCCAGCGCCCGGCGGATCACCGGAAGCTTCACCGCGATGTGCACCAGAACCGCGCCCGCGGCCACATAGGCCATCGCGTAATGCGCTACGGGAAAATAGAATTGGAACGCATACCACTGCGCGATGTTCAACAGCCCGGTGGACAGCTCGAACAGCATCGCACCCACCAGCACCAGGATCGAGGCCCGCTCGAGTTGACGGGCCGGACCGCCGATCACCGGACGTTCGAACAACTTCGGCCACACCGACCACAGCTTGACCACCAGCAGCGGGATGGCGGCGATGCCGGAGACCACGTGCGCGCCCTGGGTCAGCCGGTACAGCCACACCGGCCGGGTCGGCCAGAAGAACCATGGTTGGGGATGCTGGATGAAGTGGCTGATCAGTCCGGTGCCGAAGCACACCGCCACCGCGACGCCGAGCGCCAGCCCGACCCTGGCGGTGACGGCGGTGCCGCGCAGGCTGATCCGCTTCTCGCCGATGTCGGTCATTTCGCCACCAGGCTCGCCACGACCCGCTCGCCGATCGGATGGACCGCGCCCATCACCAACCCGACATCTGCGGCGATCCTGGCCGCACAGTCCAGCCCCACCGAGGCCCAGCGAAACCACGGGCCGACGGCATGGGCCGATTCCAGGCGAACCCAGCTGGACTTCACTCCCGTGACGTTCGTATCGAATTCGACCAGGCACTCGCCGCCGCGCCGGAGCAGCTCGCCGGCCCGCTGCAGCACCCGCCACGGGTCCCCGCCCAGTCCCACGTTGCCGTCGGCCAGCAGCGCGGTGTGCCAGCGGCCGGTCCCCGGAAGCGGACCGAACAGATCACGGCGCAGCACCGGCGCGCCGGTGCTGCGGGCCATCTCGACCGCGGTGCCGGACTGATCGACGCCGAGCGCGGGAACCCCCCGGCGTACCAGCCCGGCCACCAATCGACCGGGCCCGCAACCGAGATCGATGGTGGGGCCTGAACACAGGCTCACGATCGCCGCGTCGAACACCGGGTCGTCGGGCGCCCCGTCCAGCCATCGATGCACCGGCAGCTGATCACGCCTGCCGTCGTCGCGGCGGATCCAGCACCGCTCCCCGTCCAGCGCCCGGTCATACAGTTGCCCGTGCACGTCACACCCCCGCGGCGGCGGTGGCTCGGGCGAATCTGCCTGCCGGCGGGCAGGATCGGCGCACGGTATCGATATCCGCGACGGTGTCGACATCGGACAACTCCGGGAGCAGGGTCACGGTGACACCAGTGTCTCGAAGCGCGGCAAGCGTTACAGCCCCGGTGTCGGGCCGCGACATCGGGACCGTCCGCAGACAGGCCGCCGATGCGCCGTCCCGGACGCCGAGCACCCACCATCCGCCGTCGGTGGCCATCCCCAGCACCGCATCGGCGGCCAGCAGTGTCCGACCGCATTCGGTCAGCAGGCCGGCGCTGACCTGCGGGGTGTCCATGCCGATCTGCAGCACCGGAAGACCGGTCGCCGCGGCGTCGGCGTGCGCGTGCACCAGCCGCTCGGCGAAGCCGTCACCGCGCTGGGCGATGACGGTGAAATCGGCCAGCCGGGCGGCGATCTCGGCACTGCGGGCGGCCCGACCGAGGTCGCCGGTCAGCGCCACCACCCGCTGCGCGACGGGGGTGGCGGCGACGGCGTCGAGCGTATCGAGCAGCGCAGCCGCCGCGATGTCGGCGGCGGCCTCGGCCCCGACATCGGCCGCCAGCCTGGTCTTGGCCAGCCCCGGCACCGGCGCCTTGGCCACCACCAGAACGGTGACCTCCGGCATCAGATGGCCCGCCAGAAGTCCAGCGCCGCAACGGCGCTGCCCCGCACCGAGCCACTCACCTTGGACTTACCGCCGGTGCGGGCCCCGTAGGTGACATCGCGTTCGGTCACCCGCCAGCCCGCCTTCGCCGCCCGCACCAGCAGTTCCAGCGGATATCCCGAGCGGCGGTCGGTCACGCCGAGCGCCAGCAGTGCCTCACGGTGCGCCGCCCGCATCGGGGCGATGTCGTGGACCGGCAAGTGGTAGCGCTGCCGCAGCCGCCAGCACACCGCCGCGGTGCCCAGCCGGGCGTGCCACGGCCAGCGCAGCCCGCGCACCGGCCTGCGCCGGCCGATCGCCAGATCGGCGCCGCGATCGAGGTCGTCGACCAGTCCGGGCAGCTCCGCCGGATCCAGCGATCCGTCGGCGTCGAGCACCGCGACGATCGGCGTCGCGGCCGCGACCACCCCGGCGTGCACGGCCGATCCGTAACCGGGCCTGCGCTCGGTGACCACGGCGGCGCCGTGCGCCCTGGCCACCTCGGCCGTGCCGTCTGTGCTGTTGTTGTCGACCACCACTACCTGATACCCAGTGGGCATGGCCGCCAACACCCCGGGCAATGACTCGGCCTCGTCCAGGCAGGGCAGCACCACCGTGACGCGGGACGGATCTCGGGTCATGTCCTCCGACGCTAGGCTCCCGGCCCGGCCTCGGCCATCATCCACCGGTGACAAAACCGTGACGTCCACGCCGGTCCCGCGATCAGGCGCTAGCCTGGAGATCCTATGACCAGGGTGTTGATCGCAGACGACGACACCGTCGTGCGCGATGTCGTGCGCCGGTATCTGGAACGCGACGGTATGGACGTGGCGATCGCCCAGGACGGCACCGAGGCGTTGCGGCTGCTGGACACCGAGCAGATCGACGTCGCGGTGCTCGATGTGATGATGCCCGGATCCGACGGGCTGTCGCTGTGCCGGGACCTGCGCCGCGACGGGGACTACAGCCTGCCGGTGATCCTGCTGACCGCGCTCGGCGAGGAGGACGACCGGATCGCCGGCCTTGAGGCGGGCGCCGACGACTACCTGACCAAACCGTTCAGCCCGCGCGAGCTCGCTCTGCGGGTGCGTTCGGTGCTGCGCCGGAGTTCCGGCCTGAGCACGCCGGTGCCCGCGGAGCTGTCGGTCGGTGATCTGCGGGTGGAGACGGCCGCGCGCGCGGTCACGGTGTCGGGCCGGCCGGTCAACCTGACCAACCGGGAGTTCGACCTTCTGGTGTTCTTCCTGACCCACACCGACACCGTGTTCTCCAGAGAGGATCTGCTGAAACGCGTGTGGCGCTGGGACTTCGGTGATATGTCCACCGTCACGGTGCACGTCAAGCGGCTGCGCGCCAAGCTCGGCGAGCATCATCGGGTGCAGACCGTATGGGGCCGCGGCTACCTGTGGCGGGGCAATGCCTGACCTCTGGCAGATGATCGGCATGGCGCTGGCCTGTTCGCTGCCGGTGGTGGTGGCCGGGGCGATCGTGATCCGGCTGGCCCATTCGTGGTCGCTGGCGGTCAGCATGGTGGCGCTGGTGCTGATCCCGACGCTGGCCACCTTCACCGGTGTGATCGGCGCCAGCGGGTTCATGATCACCCAGAATTTCGAGCGGATCGTCATCGTTCTGGTCATCGTGTCGGTGGTGACCATCCCGGCGGCCGTCATGCTGGCCCGCTATCAGGCCCGGCGCACGGTGTGGGAGCAGGAGATCCGCGATTCCGAACGCGCCGCCGAGCGGTCCCGCAGGCGGCTGGTCGCGTTCGTCAGCCACGACCTGCGCACCCCGCTGGCCGGGATCCGCGCGGTGTCCGAGGCCATCGCCGACGGCGTGGTCACCGATGACGACGTCCGCGTCCAAGCCAAACACATTGAGCAGGAATCGGTCCGGCTTTCGGAGATGGTCGACGACCTGTTCGAGATGTCGAAGATCAACGCCGGGGCCGTGCAAACCCCGCGCGACCAGGTGGCGCTCGACGAGGTCGTCGACGATGTGCTTGCCGCCCACCGGATCCCGGCGCAGCGGGCCGGGGTGCGGCTGGACGCCGAGCTGCCCGACAGCCCGGTGCACGTGATCGGCAGCGACCGGGCGCTGGTCCGGGTGCTGTCGAATCTGGTGGGCAACGCGATCGCCCACACCCCCGACGGTGGATCCGTCACGCTCGCCGTGGGTTCCGATGGTGCCGGGGCCTGGGCCAGGGTCGACGACACCGGGGTCGGCATCGACGAGGCCGACCTGCCCCAGGTGTTCGACGTCGCCTACCGGGGCTCCAACGGCCGGGTGCCGCGGGCGGATTCGTCACTGCCCAGTGGGTCGGGGCTGGGCCTGGCGATCGCGGCCGGGCTGGTCCACGCGCACGGCGGATCGGTGTCGGCGCACAACCTCGACACCGGGGCGCGGTTCGAGGTGCGGCTGCCGCTCGCCGCGTCCTAGCGGTCCCGTTTCGGCGCCGAATTCGACGTAACCGTCGCGATCCGCCGGCGGCGTCGACGCTTACGTCGAACTCGCGGCGGGTGTCAGTCCGGCAGCAGGCACAACTGGACCATCGCCAATGAGCGTGGGCTGCGCAGGCTGATCCCGGTGGCCTCCTCAAACCTGCGGATCCGGTTCATCACCGTGTTGCGGTGGCAGTAGAGTTCCGAGGCGGTATCGGAAACGGAACCGCTGTCGGCGAATACCTGGATCGTCCGGACGATCAACTCGCAGTCGTGAACGTCGTGGAGCGGACCGAGAACGTAGCCGCGCAGGTCCTCGATCACCTCCGAAAGCTGAGTTATCGACAGCTGGGCCCAGGAATGGCGCAGCGTGGTCGCCTCGAGGTCCAGATCGACCAGCATCCGGACCGTCGTGGCGGCCCGGTGCACTTCCGACAACGGCACCGATCGGGGTGCGACGGCTCCGCAGAGTCCGGGCAGCAGGTCGGCCACCACGGTCTCATCGTCGGACCAGCGGCGATCGGCGGCCACCAGGATGATGGCCACACCGCGGTTGACGTACTCCAGCGGCGTCAGATGTCTGCCGAGCAGGCGTCGTGCGACGGTCCGTCCAGCCTCCTCGCCGGCAACGCCGATCACCCAGTACGTGGCGGCCTCATCGAGCCCCAGGATCTGAGCGGCACGTCGAACGGTGGCCGGTGCCGGTTCCTCGGAGAGGAGTTCGGACAGGCTGTGCTGCTGTTCGAGGATGCTGGTCCTGGCCATGGACAGTCGCTGATCCACATATCCGCGCTGCACCGCGATCGCGAAATCGTCGACGGCCTTCCAGAGCACATCCACGTGCAGGGCCAGCACCGTCATATCGTCGTCGCCGGCCAGTTTCAGCAGTGCCGACCATGCGACGAGGAAATCGGTGCGCACCGCTGCGGTGAGATTCTCCAACGCGATGCCCTGAGTGGCGCGCAACGCTCCGACCGCCGCGGGGAACTGCGCCAGTTCGGCGCTCATCGGCCGCTCCAGAAGAGCGGCCAGCAGATAACGGAACGCCTGACGCGCAGCGTCGAGCAGATCGTCCTCGGAGGGGACGCTGTCGTAGAACCGGGCACCCCGGTCGATCTGCGTCAGGTATTCGGCGGCGAGGTCGTCGTCCAGGTCGCCGAGCTTCTGCAACAGCCAGCGCCAGCGAAGCCGGGTATCGTCACGGCGACCGGACAGATTGCGCATTACCGGGCAGGCTACTGCACCGGCAAAGCTCACGGAGGGTGAGCGATCAGCTCACCCGGAGGCGGCACCTGATCACCCATGCCCAATTCGGGTCGAGAAAGTCCGGCAGAACGCGTCCGCAGATGTGCTCGTGCACAATGTGTGCGGGGCAACATGTTGCACCATGTCTATGGGGCCGATCACGTTGCTGCCCATAGGCTCTGTTGCCATGACCACCACGTACATCCGCGGCGGCACCGTCATTTCACCCACCGGTTCGCAGGCCATCGACGTGCTCATCGACGGTGAGCGTGTCGCTGCCCTGGTCGACCCGGAGCTGGCCCCGTTCGGCGATCCCGGCCGGACGTTCGACCGGGTACTGGACGCCTCGGGCCGCTACGTCATCCCCGGCGGCGTCGACGCCCACACCCACATGGAGATGCCGTTCGGCGGCACCGTCGCCTCCGACACCTTCGAAACCGGCACCCGCGCGGCCGCTCACGGTGGTACCACCACGATCATCGACTTCGCGATCCAGCGGCAGGGTGAGCGGGTACAAGACACCTTGGCCGCCTGGCATGCGAAGGCCCAGGGCAACTGTGCGATCGACTACGGCTTTCATCAGATCTTGGGCGGTGTGGACTCCGACGCCCTCAAGGCCATGGATGAGTTGGTTGCCGAGGGCGTAACCAGTTTCAAGCTGTTCATGGCCTATCCGGGGGTGTACTACTCCGACGACGGGCAGATCCTGCAGGCGATGCAGCAGTGCGCAGGCAACGGTGCGTTGACGATGATGCACGCCGAGAACGGCATCGCCATCGATCAGCTGGTGGCCGGGCACATCGCCCGCGGTGAAACCTCGCCCTACTACCACGGGGTGTCGCGGCCGTGGGAACTGGAAGAGGAGGCCACCCACCGCGCCATCATGCTGGCCCGGGTCACCGGCGCCCCGCTGTACGTGGTCCACGTGTCGGCCAAGCAGGCGATGGAACAGATCTCCACCGCCCGCGGCGCCGGGGCCAACGTGTTCGCCGAGACCTGCCCGCAATACCTGTACCTGTCGCTGGAGGAGCAGCTGGGGGCCGCCGGGTTCGAAGGCGCCAAGTGGGTGTGTTCCACCCCGTTGCGCTCCCGCGAGGAGCACCACCAGGACGAGTTGTGGCGTTACATCCGCACCGGGGACGTCGCAACGGTGTCCACCGACCATTGCCCGTTCTGTTTCAAGGGGCAGAAGGACATGGGAATCGACGACTTCTCCAAGATCCCCAACGGGATGGCAGGCGTCGAGCACCGCATCGACCTGATGTATCAGGGCGTGGTCAACGGCAACCTCAGCCTGCAGCGATGGGTCGACGTATGCGCCACCACCCCGGCGCGCATGTTCGGGCTCTACCCCCGCAAAGGGATCATCTCGCCGGGGGCCGATGCCGACATCGTGATCTATGACCCCGACGCGCACACGTCGATCGGCTTCGACAAGACCCACCACTCGAACCTCGATCATTCCACCTGGGAGGGCTTCGAGATCGACGGCGGGATACAGACCGTGCTGTCGCGCGGCACCGTCATCGTCGATCGTGGCCAGTACCACGGCCGCAAGGGCCACGGCGGCTACCTCAAACGCGGACTTTCGCAATACCTGACCTGACCTGGATCGAACGTGATCCAGGAGTCGCTCGAGGCGACCCGCATTCCATCATGCCCGGAGGAAAGTCATGACCGCACAAGCCAGCAAGGACAATTTGCGCATAACCCTCGCCGCGACCCGCGACCGCGAGTTCCTGGACCCGTGGGCCGAACTGGAGGTCATCGGGGCGACCCCGGCCGGTGGGGTGGAGCGCCAAGCCGGCACCGCCGAAGACGGTCAGATGCGTGACTGGTTCTCCCGGTGGCTGCGCGACCGCGGGTTCACCGTCGAGGTCGACCGGGTGGGAAACCTGTTCGGACTGTACGAATTTCGTCCCGGCGCACCGTATGTGCTGGTCGGGTCGCACCTGGACAGTCAGCCCCGCGGAGGCCGTTTCGACGGCGCATACGGTGTGTTGGCCGGTGCCGTCGCCGCCGACCGGATTCGCCGTCACGTCGCCGAATCCGGTGTGACGCCGCGATACAACATCGCCGTCGTGGACTGGTTCAATGAGGAAGGGTCGCGGTTCAAGCCGTCCCTGATGGGCAGCGCCGTGTTCACCGGTGCAGCAGACCTCGAACAGACACTCGACATCACCGATCACGATGGCATCACCGTCCGGGAGGCGTTGACCGCCATCGACAGTATCGGCGAGACAGATGTGTTCCCCGACGGAGATGTGGCCAGGCGGCTCGCGGCCTACGCCGAGATCCACATCGAGCAGGGCCGCGAACTCGAAAAGGACAATGTCACCATCGGTTTGGTGGACCGCACCTGGGCCGCCAACAAGTACGAGCTGAATGTCGTCGGAGTGCAGGGCCACACCGGAGCCACGGCGATAGACGACCGCCAGGATGCGTTGCTGGGCGCGTCGCTGATCGTGGTGGCGCTGCGCGACATCGCCGACGAATTCGGTGCGGAACTGCACACCAGCTGTGGGCAGTTGACCGTGCTGCCCAACTCCCCGGTCGTAGTCCCGCGCGAGGTCCACATGCACCTCGACCTGCGCTCGGACAACGATGAACTGCTCGCGGCGGCCGACGCCGCACTGCGGAAGCGGATCGCCGAGGCCGAGATTCGCGCCAACGTCACCGTCGAGCACCGCAAGGCCCACGTCTGGCCCGGCCACCACTACCAGCCACAGGGCGTGGAGTTGGCCCGCGCCGTCGCCGACGACCTCGGTGTGTCGAGCATGCTGGTGCAGACCCGGGCCGGCCACGACTCGACGAACATGAAGGAGATCGTCCCGTCGGTGATGCTGTTCGTTCCCAGCGTGGAAGGAATCTCGCACGCCGAGGCCGAATACACCGCCGACGAGGACCTGTGCACCGGGGTCGACGTGCTCACCGAGGCCCTGGCCCGCATGCTCGACGGCGCACTCGATTCGGCCACAGCCGACCGTTCCTGAGCCGACCAATACCCACCTTATTTCTCGACAGGAGACGATATGGACCTCGGACTGCACGGAATGCGGGCACTGATCTCCGGCGCCAGCGACGGTATCGGACTGGCGACCGCGGAGTTGCTGGCCGAAGAAGGGGCCGATGTGGCCCTGGTGGCTCGCCGTGCCGACGCTCTGCGCGAGGCGTGTACCTCGATCTCGGCCAAGACCGGCGTCAAAGCCGTGTCGGTTGCCGCGGACCTCAGCGATAAGACGGTGTTCGATTCGGTGATCACCGACGTTGTCGACGAACTCGGCGGCCTGGACATCCTGATCAACAATGCCGGGGCGTCGTCTTTCGGCGGCTTCGGCGATCTCACCGACGAGCAGTGGGTCGCCGACATCAACCTCAAGCTCTTCGGGTTCATCCGTATGACGCGCGCGGCGTTGCCGCATCTGCTCAAGAACGGCAACGGACGCATCGTCAATGTCGCGGGCAACTCCGGGAAGCAGGCGTTGGAGTACCACATGCCCGGTGCGGCCGCCAACGCCGCGATCCTGAACTTCAGCAAGTCGCTGTCGCTGCAGGTCGGCGCCCAGGGCGTGATGATCAACACGGTGTGCCCGGGCCCGGTCCGGACCGCGCGGCTGGTCAAGCAGTTCGCCGCCAACGCCAAGGACTGGGGTTGCACACCCGAGGAGGCCGAGCAGCGCTTCCTGGAGAACCTGCCGCTGTCCTACATCCCCAGCGCGCGCGATATTGCCTACTCCGTCGTGTTCATGGCCTCGCCGCGGGCCGCGTACCTCAACGGGACCACCCTGACCAATGACGGCGGAATCACCCGTGCGGTCTGAGCATTCGCGAGCGGCGCGCATCGGGATGATCGTGCCGTCCTCGAATACCTGCCTGGAGCCCACGACATACCGGATGCTGGGCGAGCGGACCGACGTGAACGTTCACTTCACCCGCATTCCGGTCGGCCGGGTCGGGCTCGACGGCACGTCCGACGCTCAGTTCGATACGGCCGGAATGGAAGCGGCGGCAGTCCTGTTGGCCGCCGCCGATGTCGACGTGATCGCTTGGAATGGCACGGCCGGTTCATGGCTGGGCATCGCACACGACCACGCGATCACCGATGCCATCACTGCTGCGGCCGGTGCGCGGGCGCTCACCACCACCCAGGCCTGCGTGACGGCATTCGGTGCGCTGGGCGTGCGCGGCGTCGGCGTTGTCACCCCCTACCCCGATGATATGAACGCCAAGATCGGCGAGTGCTACCGCGACGCGGGTTTCGCGGTGACCGCAGCACACGGTTTCGGTCTCACCGAGACCACCGACATCGCCGGGATCCGGCCCGAGGAATTGCTGTCGCCCAGCCGGCGGGTCGCCGCGAGCGCGCCCGACGCGATCGCCTACGTGTGCACCAATCTGCACGGTGCCGACGCCGTGGCGGCCGCGGAGGCCGAACTCGGCCTGCCGGTGCTGGATTCGGTGACGATCACGCTCGCGGCGTGCCTGGCGGTGGTGGGAGCGGATCCCTTGCACCCCCGGTGGGGGCGTCACCTGGCACAAGCCTTCGGGTCGACCAGTGCGACCCGTGCCAGACCATGACCAAGCCCGGCTGCGGTGGCAGATCCTGCTCGAGGACCTCGCAGGCATCGACGACCAACTCGCGGCCGAGTATCTCGAACGAATCGACGGGGGCGCGCGCTACTACGACAACGTTCCCGATGAAGAAGATCTGAAAGAAAGCGCCCGCAACGCATTCCGTTACCTGCTCGGACGCCTGTCGGCCAGGACCTTGTCGGCCGAACTGATCGCGTTCCCGGCCGCAGTCGGGGCGCTGCGGGCCCGCCAGGGCATCGCTTTGGAGAATCTGAGCGCCGCCGTCCGCAACGACTTCCTGATCGCGTGGTCGGCCCTGTTACGGCTGGCCGATGACACCGATATGGCCGTGCTCGTCATGCACGTCGGTGAACTCTGGAAGGCGGTCGACGACTTCGCCGGCGCGGTCCAACGGGGCTACCTGGATCAGTGTCTGCAAATGGCGCGCACCGACATCATCGAACAACAGCAGAGTCTGTCCGACTTGTTCTCGGATGCACCGAGTTCCACCATCGTGCACCGCGCAGCCGAGGTTCTCGACCTCGACGAGGCCGCCTCCTATTGGGTGGTTGGCGTCATCGGTGACGGGGCCGCCGCGGAGGTGACCCGACGGCTCGCCGGCCTCGACGTCGTGGCGCTGGACCACACGAGCAAGGGGGTCACGCTCATCCTGCTGTCCGCGCACCGCGGCTGGGCCGACGACGAGGCGTTGGCGGCAGACCTCCTGTCCGGATTGACCGGTGCCGTCGCATCGCGAACCATGCAGTTGCAGAACATCTTCCGGTCGGCGGCGACCGTCCGGTTGCTTGCGCAACTGGGTGTGGAGGCGGCGACCCTGCGGCGTTGCTGGTCGCGGTTGTCGATCTCGCAACTGTGCACGGTGATCGACGACCTGCGCGGCTACGTGGACACCCCGCTGGCGGGGATGAACGATCGAGACCTCGTCGTCGAAACCATGCTGGTATTCGCCGAGAGCGGATCGGTCTCGACCACGGCCGCCAAGCTGTACTGTCACCGCAATACGGTGCTCAACCGGATCCGGAAGTTCGAGGAAGCCACCGGGATCAGCCTTCGAACACCTCGGGCCCAGGCCATGGTGCAACTGTGCCTGCTGCACCCGTGATTGTGCAGTCGCACACTACATGACCCGGATCGCGTTGCACCGGGACTATGGGTACGGTCACATCGCCGCTCTAGCATTTCGCTATGACCAGCACCCGGCGGAGGACGACATGAACCCTTCAGTTCCTGCTGCAGCCACTGACACTGCGGGCGCGAAATCGCGCCGCCGGCGCACGATCATCGCCAGCATGGTCGGCACCACGATCGAGTGGTACGACTTCAACATCTACGGATCCGTGGCCGCGCTGGTGTTCGGCAAGATCTTCTTTCCCGACGTGGATCCGGCGGCGGGAACACTTCTGGCGCTGGCCACATTCGGTGTCGGATTCGCCGCGCGCCCGATCGGTGGAATCATCTTCGGGCACATCGGTGACCGGGTCGGGCGCAAGGCGGCCCTGATCGCGACCATCCTGATGATGGGAGCCGCAACGGTTGCGATCGGGTTGCTGCCCACCTACAGTTCCATCGGCATTCTGGCACCCATCCTGTTGGTGCTCTGTCGCCTGATTCAAGGCATCGGCATCGGTGGTGAATGGGGCGGTGCCGTGTTGATGGTGGTGGAACAGGACGAATCCGTGGACAGTCGGGGGCACGCCGGTAGCTGGCTGCAGTCCGCCTCGCCATTGGGCTTCCTGTTGTCCACGGCCACTCTGGCAGCAGTGAGCGGGCTCATGACCGAGGACCAGTTCATGTCCTGGGGCTGGCGTATTCCGTTCTTGATCAGTGCACCACTTGTGTTGGTGGGTCTGTTGATTCGGGTGAAGATCGTCGAATCCTCGGTCTTCACCCGAAATCAGAAGCAGCGCAAGGAGAAGGACGCCAAGGCGCCGATCCTGCAGGTGCTGCGCCACGCGCCGAAGATGATCCTGCTGGTCGTGCTTCTCGGGCTTGGCCAGCAGGTCGCCTACTTCGTGATCAACGTCTTTTCGTTGTCCTACGTGACACAGCACACCGACATCTCGAAGGGCACCGTACTCAACGCCGTCTCCATCGGCGCCGTCGCTCAGCTCTTGTCGATTCTGTACTTCGGGCGACTCAGTGACCGCGTCGGACGGCGTATTCCATTTTTCATCGGCGCCATCGGGATGGCGGTGTGGGCCTTCGCGGTGTATCCGCTGATGGGTTCAGGCAACTTCGCGCTCATGGTGCTGTCGATATCAATCGCGATGGTGTTCCAGGGCGCGATGTACGGGGTTCTCGCGTCGTTCATCGCCGAGCTGTTCGATACCAGTTATCGCTATACCGGCGTCTCGTTGGGCTACATGCTCATCGGCGTTGTCGGTGGCGGGTTCGCCCCGTTGATCGCTTCGACGCTGCTGGAAACCACCGGATCGGTGACATCGGTCGCGATCTACATCTCGCTGTCAGCCCTGCTGACGCTGGCCGCCGCCTACTTCGCCCCGGAAACCTCGAAGCGAAACCTCGACAGCATCCTCGACGACAGGACCGCCGACCCTGCATCTCAGCGCGGCGAGAGCGTGGCACGCACCCGGTAGGGCGCCACTCGCGGCGGGTGTCAGTCCGGCAGCGAGTTGCTCAGCCGTTCGGTCGCGGCCAGATAGTCCTCGATGAACTCGCGCACCACCTCGCGGGCCGGTTTCACCTTGTTCATCAGGCCCACCCCCTGCCCGACGAAGTAGGTGGCCAGCGCCTGCGCGCCGGGATGCCCCTGGGCCGCCAGCACGTCGACGCGCCGGATCACCGGCTCGACGAGCATGTTCTGCAGCGGCATCGGCAGCGGGCGATGCCCGCCGTCGTGCGGCAGCCAGGCGTCGGTCCACTCCGAGACCAGTTGGCGCGACGGCTTCCCGGTCCGGCCCGCCGAGCGCACGGTGTCCCGCGAGGTCGCGGCCAGCATCTTCTGCACGGTGTGCGGCGCCGTCTCGGCCTCCTCGGTGGTCAGCCACACCGAACCGGTCCAGGCACCGTCGGCGCCCATCGCGACCGTCGCCGCCATCTGCCTGCCCGTCACGATGCCGCCGGCCGCCAGCACGGGGATCTTGCTGCCCACCGCGGCCACCGCCTCCAGAACCTCCGGCACCAGCACCAGCGTCGACACCTCACCGCAGTGCCCGCCGGCCTCGGTCCCCTGCGCGACGATCAGGTCCACCCCGGCCCGCACCTGTTTGACCGCATGCTCGCGGGCGCCGACCAGCGCCGCGACCGGCACGCCGTGCTCGGCTCCGGCCTCGATCATGTAGTCCGGCGGCACCCCGAGCGCGTTGGCGATCAACTTGATGGGATGGCCGAACGCCACGTCCAGCAGTTCGCGGCCGTTCGCGCCGGTGAGCCCGGAGCGCCCCACCCGCAGGTCGGCCTGCGGGTCGATGTCGTGGTCGGCGAGCAGCTTGGCGACGAACTCCCGGTACTCGGCCGGGATCCGGTCCACCAACTGGCCGTGCGACAGGTTCTCACCCTTGCCCTCGAAGGTCGCGGGGACGATGATGTCGGCGCCGTAGGGTTTACCGCCCACCTGCTCGTCGATCCAGGCCAGTTCCCGGTCCAGCTGCTCGGGGGTGTACGCGGTCGCGCCGAGCACACCGAAGCCGCCCGCGTTGGTCACCGCCGCGACGACATCGCGGCAGTGGCTGAAGGCGAAGAGCGGGAAGTCGATACCGAACTGTGCACAGATGGCGGGTTTCACCCGATCAGTATTGCCACGCCGAGTTGACGGGTGTCAAGAAGCGTCTTCACCCCTCGGCTGACGGTCACCCCCGCAGCGGGGCGAAGGCGAACTCGCGCAATCCGTCGCGCGGATCGATCGCGGCCCGGAAACCCAGCAGCCGTTCCGCCCGCTCCGGGTCGGCCACGATATGGCGGACGTCGCCGCTGCGGTACTGGCCGGTGACCACGGGCGCCGGCGCGCCGCGCACCTCGCAGAGCTGGGCGGCCACCTCCATGATCGAGATTGGCCGGCCCGAGCACACGTTGAAGGCGGCGAAACCCGGCTCCGGGTACCGCACCGCCGCCACATTGGCCGCGGCCACGTCGTCGACGTGCACGAAATCGCGCATCTGCCCGCCGTCCTCGAAAACCCTTGGCACGTCACCCGATTCCAGCTCGGACCGGAAGATCGCCGCCACCCCCGAGTACGGGGTGTCGCGCGGCATACCCGGGCCGTAGACATTGTGGTAGCGCAACGCGACGACCGAACCCTTGGTGGCCTCGGCCCAGGCCAGCGCGTAGTGCTCCTGCGCGGTTTTGCTGGCCGCATACAGGCTTCTGGGCCGCAGCGGCGCGTCCTCGCCGACCAGGCTCCAGCGCAACGGTTCCCCGCCCGCCGGGCAGCGGTGCTCGAACACCCCGTCGTCGAGATCGGCTCTGGTGCGGGGCAGCGGATCCACCGGCCCGTGCTCGGGACAGTCGTAGCCGCCCTGCCCGTAGACCACCATCGACGATGCGAGCACCAGCCGTGCGCAGCCCGCCGCGAACATCTCGGCCAGCAAAACCGTTGTGCCGTAATCGTTGTGGCTGCCGTAGGCCGGGGCGTCGGCGGCGTTCACCCCGGCGCCCACCACCGCGGCCTGATGGCACACCACGTCGACGCCGTCCAGCAGCGGGGCCAGGGCCTTGCCGTCGCGGACGTCGACCACGTGACAGTCCGGGGGCGCCTGGGTACCGGGCCGGTGCGCCGCGGGCAGCATGGCGTCGACGCCGATCACCTCGTGGTCCGCGGCCCGCAGCGCGGCCGCGATCCGGGTACCGATGAATCCGGCCGCGCCGGTCAGCAGAACCCTCACGGCAGCTCGAACGGGAGTTTCACACCGTCATGGGCCAGGCAGTGCGTACAGCTGCGCTCGGTGTCGACGGCCTCGAGCGCCTCATGCACCAACTTCTTGAACCCCACCATATTGCGTTCGAACTCGGCGAATACGTCAACAGTCCTGACGGCCGTCTCGCTGTCGATGCCTGCGTCCAGATCGGTCACCAAAGCGATAGCGGCATAACATATTTCGAGCTCACGGGCCAGCACAGCCTCAGGATAGCCGGTCATGTTGACCAGGGTGAAACCCTGGGCGGCGAACCATCGGCTCTCGGCGCGGGTGGAGAACCGTGGCCCCTGGATCACCACCATGGTGCCGCCGTCGACCACACCGGGCAGGCCCGTCGCCGCCGACCGCAGGCTCGGACAGTACGGGTCGGCGAAACCGACATGGATACCGCCGGAATCGAAGTAGGTGTCGGCGCGGGCCCTGGTGCGATCGACCAGCTGATCGGGAACCACCATGGCCCCGGGACCCAGCTCGGCGGTCAGGCTGCCCACCGCGCACGGCGCGAAGATCCGCCGCACCCCGATGGCCCGCAACGCCCACATATTGGCCCGGTAGGGCACCGTATGCGGTGAGTACTCGTGGCTCACCCCGTGGCGCGGCAGGAACGCCACCTCGTGCTCACCGA
Source organism: Mycobacterium sp. NPDC003449 (assembly GCF_053588415.1). Classification (NCBI taxonomy): domain Bacteria; kingdom Bacillati; phylum Actinomycetota; class Actinomycetes; order Mycobacteriales; family Mycobacteriaceae; genus Mycobacterium; species Mycobacterium sp. NPDC003449. The sequence continues at coordinate 2,415 of NZ_JBSFPX010000011.1, read as the reverse complement.
CCGCGCCGACCGTGACGGGCGCGCTGGGCTCCCCGTAGGGGGTGTCCAGGCTGACCGTGCGGGCGTCGGGCCCGAAGAACGAATAGAAGCCACTGCCCCCGATGACTCCGAGCATGCAGGGTTATTCGGCGCCGGCCGGGGGCGGTGTGTCGACATCTTCGGTGTCCGGGGTGTCGACGGTGTCGACGTCGACGGGCTCCTCGTCGAACTGTGCGCTCGCCCTGCGGGCACCGTCGCCGATCTCGAAGATGTCGGTCGCCAGACCGCCGATCGCCGTCGCCACGTCCTTGACCGCGGTGGTGATGATGGAACTCACCTCCCCGACCGTCGAGGCAACCGCCTCCACCGACTCCTGCAGCGCGTCCTTGCCGATCTCGGTCTTGCTGAGCTGGTCCTTCATGAAGCTCAGTCTAGGGCGGCTCATACGATGACGTCGTGGCCAGTTTCGCGCAGTGGATCGAGGGTGCCCGTCCACGCACGTTGCCCAATGCCGTATCGCCCGTGCTCGCCGGAACCGGCGCCGCGGCCTGGCTGGGCGCTGCGGTGTGGTGGAAGGCGCTGTTGGCGCTTGTCGTCGCGCTGGCATTCATCGTCGGCGTCAACTTCGCCAACGACTACTCCGACGGCATCCGCGGCACCGACGATGTGCGGTCCGGACCGCTGCGGCTGGTGGGGTCCCGGCTGGCGTCGCCGCGCGCGGTCCTGACCGCGGCGGTGACCAGCCTGGCCGTTGGCGCGGTCGCCGGCCTGGTGCTGGCCGCGGTCAGCACACCGTGGCTGATCGCCGTCGGCGTCGTCTGCCTGGCCGGTGCGTGGCTGTACACCGGCGGCAAGAAACCCTACGGCTACCTGGGGTTGGGCGAGGTCGCGGTGTTCGTGTTCTTCGGCCTGGTGGCGGTCCTTGGCACGCAGTACACCCAGGCGCTGCGGATCGACTGGGTCGGCGGGCTGGCCGCGGTGACGATGGGGGCACTGTCCTCGGCGGTGCTGGTGGCCAACAACCTGCGCGATATCCCCACCGACGCGCAGTCCGGCAAGATCACCCTGGCCGTGCGCCTGGGCGATGCCAGGACCCGGCTGCTGTTCCAGGGGCTGCTCGCGGTCGCGTTGGTGGCGACGCTGGGCCTGGCGGCCGCGACGCCGTGGGCCCTGGTCGGCCTGGTGGCCGCGCCGCTGGCGGTGCGCGCCGCCCGGCCGGTCCGCGACGGCAGCGGCGGGCCCGCGCTGATCCCGGTACTGCGCGATACCGGGCTGACGATGCTGGCGTGGGCGATCACGGTGGGTCTCGCGCTGGCCCTGGGCTGACTTTCTTCGGCTTTCTTCGGCGAGCAGACGCGCCGGTACCCCTTGTGGCGCGATTTCGGGTACCGCGGCGTCTGCTCGGCGAGGGAATTCGGCAGGTTATCCACAGATCGCCGATTGGGGGTTCACCAGCGGCGTCGCGGCCGCCAGCATCAAGGGGTGTCCATCGACGACATCTTCGCCGCCAACGGCGGGGTTGCCACCGCAGCCCAGTTGCAGACCGTCACCACCCGCAAACTCCTTGCGGCCAAGCTGCGCTCGGGTGCCGTGGCCCGGGTGTGCCGCGGCGTCTACGCCCCGACCCCCACCGACGGCCTGACCCGGCTTGCGGCGCTCGACCTGCTCAACGGACAACCGATCGTCGCCTGCATGGGCACCGCGGCCGCGTTGTACGGCTTCGACACCGAACACGATGAGCGCCTGCACATCCTCGACCCCGGTGTGCGGATTCGGCCCGGCCCCGGGCTGATGGTGCATCAACGCGTCGGCGCCCCGCTGCGGCGGGTGTCCGGGCGGTTGGCGACGACGCCGGCGTGGACCGCGGTCGAGATCGCCCGCACGCTGCCCCGGCCCCGCGCGCTCGCGGTGCTCGACGCGGCATTGCATGTCGAAGCCTGCGGCACAGCGGAACTGGAAGCCGCGGTGCGCGAGCAGACCGGGCGCAGGGGAATCGTCGCCGTCCGGGAACTCCTCGCGCATGCGGACGGTCGCGCCGAGTCGCCGATGGAAAGCGAGATGCGCCTGGTGTTCATCGACTGGGGTGTGCCCCGCGCCGAGTTGCAGTACGAGATCGTCGACCGCACCGGGCGTAGCTGGCGGGTCGATTTCGCCTGGCCCGACGCCAAAGTCGTCGCCGAGTACGACAGCGTCGAATGGCATGCCAGCCCAGAGGGTTTCAAGCACGATCGGCTCAAGGTCGCGCGATTGCAGGAATGCGGTTGGGTGTCGATTCCCGCCGTCGTCGACGATATCCGCCGGCACCCGCAGGATCTGGCGCTGCGGGTGATGCACCATCTCGATGCCCCGGCATTGGCGAGCTGATATCTCCGCGAGCAGACGTCGCGGTACCCGAAAACCGACGTGTGCGGGTACCGGCGCGTCTGCTCGGCGAAG